>JAILOA010000052.1 GCA_024691065.1 Lachnospiraceae bacterium
CATATAGAATAATAGAAGAGATAATATAAATAATTGCCTGGGTAATACCTATAACCAGAATTTTTCTGTTGCTTGGAATAGGTGAAATTTCTACAAATGATGTAATCATAAGAATATTAGTATAAATCATACCAATAACAAGTACATGCATTCCGAAAGTTAAATTGATTAATGCACAGATACCTGCTAAGGCAAATATACAGGAATCCAACATCGCTTTTTGTCCTACAGGTGTTACACAATGAGAAAATGTAACTCGGGAATTTCCTTTAAATATCTGTGAAAATCCGATTAATAAACCTGCAGCAGCAAAATATAATGCGGCAATAGATAATGTTCCCAAAAGAATAAATCTTGCAGAAGGAAAAAATTCGGCAAAATCCTCAAGCTTCGATCTGATAACAGCATTTATAATGCAAAGAATAATAAGAGAAATAACAATATTGAAACAAATCATCAAGATCCCTGATAATGAATCTTTTTTCTCGGATTGTTTTTTAGCTGATGTTACAGGATGAGCAAAAACACCACCGACATTAGCCATAAACTCACCGAAAGAAAAACTACTTTGGTATCCAGCTTGGAAATTACCGTATTGCATACCCTGGTTAAAATTATTCATTCCCGGGTTAGGATTAAATGCCTGGTTTCCCATAGGTTGATTCTGATTCATACCATTTACCTGGTTTAAAGACTGTTGTGGATTGTTAAATCCTGATTGAGGCATTTGATTCTGAGGTGCATTTGATTGAGCAACCTGATTCCTACAGTTACATACTTCGCCGTTAGCTAATTGACGACCGCAATAATTACAAAAATTAGCCATAATTAAACTCCTTTACTTAATAAAATTTAGAAAGAATTCATAATCGTTATTATGTAGAACCTTCTTTCTTAAGACAAAGACATTATATAACAAAATATATATTTTTGTAAACAATATGTAATTTTTCACCAATAAAATGTATTATTTGTATTTTTTTCGTTTATAACTTTTAAGTAATGTAAAAATTGATATTTGTTCAACGTTAAAGTGAAAATTATTCACTTAAAGTATGAATGCCTTGACACATTCAAGCGTTTTGTATAAACTAAAGATTACTGCTTAAAATATATTTATAGTGGATAGTATTATTTTTACGAAAGGGGATGCAGCTTAAGGCTTACGAATCGTAAAATATCTATAAGATCAGATGCCTTCGAATCGTAAAACAACGATAAGACTTAAGGTTTGGAAAGTGCTAAAAAAATCGATAAGATTTAAGGATTAAAGTACTTAAACAGAGTTTACGAAAATTAAGCTGCAAATTACTAACATGGAATGTAATATTGCTTTAATACCCGGTGATGGTATAGGTCCTGAAATAGTTGCCGAGGCCGTGAAGGTACTTGATAAGGTGGCTGAAAAATACGGACACAAATTCAATTATAAGAAGTTTCTTATGGGAGGCTGCTCAATCGATGTTTACGGCGAGTCACTTACAGATGAAACTCTTGAGGAAGTTAAAACTTTTGATTCGGTTCTTTTGGGAGCGGTAGGAGGCAATGTCGGACATTCCAATTGGTACAAGATAGAGCCTTCAAAGCGTCCTGAGGCAGGTTTATTAAAGATTAGAAAAGGACTTGGATTATTTACAAATATGCGTCCTGCACTTCTTTACAATGAACTCACCGGCGCATGCCCTTTAAAGAGTGAGCTTACAGAAGGCGGATTTGATTTCGTTATTATGAGAGAACTTACGGGAGGCCTTTATTTCGGCGAGCGTCACACTGAGACCGTCGATGGATTAAGAACTGCCGTAGATACTCTTAGCTATAATGAAGAAGAGATAAGAAGAATTGCCAAGTGGGCATTCGAAGTAGCCATGAAGCGTAACAAGAAGGTTACAAGCGTAGATAAGGCAAATGTACTCGACTCCTCCAGACTTTGGAGAACGGTCGTAAAAGAAGTGAGCGCCGATTATCCTGAGGTTGAATTGGAAGATATGCTCGTTGACAACTGTGCTATGCAGATTGTCCGCAATCCTAAGCAGTTCGATGTAATTCTTACAGAGAACATGTTTGGTGACATTTTATCGGATGAAGCAAGTATGGTAACAGGTTCAATCGGAATGCTTTCAAGCGCAAGTCTTGGAGCTACAAAGCTCGGACTTTACGAGCCAAGCCACGGTTCGGCACCTGACATTGCAGGACAGAATATTGCAAATCCACTCGCAACCATCAGTTCGGCAGCTATGATGCTTCGTTATTCATTTGATTTAAATGATGAGGCACTCGCAATCGAGAATGCAATCAAGAAGGTCCTTGCAGAAGGCTATAGAACGGTTGACATCTATACAGAGGGAACCACAAAGCTTTCAACCACAGAGATGGGTGACAAGGTCGCTGAATTTATCTAAACATAAAATCAGAGGTTATATAAATTAAGACTTTATGTAAATTAGAAAAGGTTTATAATTGCCGGTTTCGCGCTAAATCAGAGAAATCCCAAAGCAGTATAATTACTGTTTCGTAAAATCAACTGATTATGAAAGCGATACATTAACCTCGATAAAATAAATACATAGGAGGAATTACCATGAAAAGTGATGCAGTAAAAAAGGGTATGGCAACAGCGCCTCAAAGATCATT
>JAILOA010000054.1 GCA_024691065.1 Lachnospiraceae bacterium
CGGAAGCCATAAAATATCATCACCTATTGAATCATCAAATGCCTGTGATGGAACAAGCGGAAACAGCCCTTTCTGTACTTTTTCGAATGTATCAGTATTATATATTTCTTTTACATTTGTCTTAAAATACTTCTTACGAAATACTTTCTCATTCTTAAATATAGCTCTGTTTCCTAATTTATCAGAACTAAGAGTTGTCTCATAACGATATATGTAATCATCATAATAAAAAATTATCTCAAGTTCTATACCATCATATGAGTATTTCTTGTTCTCTAAGCGAAACTCACTAAGTATTGAGTATGCACAATCTAAAAGATCAATTGCAGATGTTTTTCCTGAAGCATTCTTTCCAATAAATGCCATAGTATTATAAACATGAAGCTCAGGAGCTATCTCCTGAAGTTCATATTCTTTATCCTCTGGATATTTACGAGATTTTGCAACAAAATCAATAGTATAGCCATCAGAACAATTCTTGAAATGATTCGCTTTAACTCTTAACAACTTCATCTACATCACCTCCACTGACATAATAACATATAAATTAAATTAAAACAATATTTTTGTTTTAACACCTTTGTAGCTGATAAAAATATCAATTTCAGCCATTTTTATTTTCTATATTTTTAAGTTTTAGTGTTATAAGTTAAAACGAATTATCATTTTATCCCAGAAATGTTCCCATGGAATACTCATATTTTCCTTCTGACGGCAGTAGGAGGAGACGCTATGAGTAAATATATACCTGGTAATCAAAAACATTTAATATTTCTTCCCTTTTAATTTGTATTATTTCATGTCGCACATCGCTTTGAAACCATAGGCACTTTCTGCTGACTCCAGTGCTTTGATAATTGCTTCACTCATAACCTGTGCTGCAACAGTTCCGACCACATCTATGTCAGCCTTTACTTTTCCATTTGCTACCGCGAAAATCGTATCTCCGTCAACAGATGTGTGAACCGGATTAATTGCACGTGCATATCCATTATGAGACATTCCGGCAATTTTACAAAGTTCAGGTTTCGCGAAATCTGCGTTAGTCATTATGATTCCTATAGTTGTGTTTGAAACAAATTTGTTATCTCTTACTTCGTTCTTCTCAGCCATAAAATCCAATGTATTACGAAGTGAGTTCTTATCTTCTGTGAGTAATCCTGCAATCTGTTTTCCCGTCTTGTGATCAAATATATCTCCGAGTGAATTAACAACAACTATAGCACCTATTTTTAACTCTCCGATTTGGACTGCATAGCTACCTATTCCTGACTTCATACAATAGTCCATACCAAGGATTTTTCCTACGGTTGCACCACACCCCGCACCATAATTGCCATCCATATAGTTAGGTTTTTCAAGTGCTCGTTTTGCCGCTTCATATCCCATTTTTTCATTTGGTCTTGCCCTGCAATCTCCCACGGTCAAATCAAATATATCTGCCTGTACGACAAGCGGGACCTTAGTTATCGATACATCAAATCCAATGTCATTTTCTTCAAGGTAATTCATAGCACCTGTAGCTACAGAAAGTCCAAATGCACTGCCACCGGCAAGTACTATACCATGGATTACTTGTGCAGCCTTAATTGGATTAAGGAGCTCGCTATCTCTTGATGCCGGACCGCCTCCCCTGACATCTATTCCGGCTCTCATACCTTCCCTACAAACAAGGACTGTACAGCCTGTTGCACCTTCTTTATCTTCTACCTGCCCTATATTATAGCCTTCAAGTTCTTTAATTGATATCTCTTGCATAAACCCTCCTATGATGCTTTGTTTACCACTCTGATAGGTTGAATAAGCATGTCATTAAAAATTATACACTACTTAATCTTTTATAAAAAGGAATTTTTGCTGGATGGAGGGGAGTTAGTTTAAGACTAGTTTGGAGTGACCTAATTTTCAATGAGCCATATAACCTAAATTTAGATTAGTATAAACACCTGTCTCCAAAAAAAGCCCCATCAGATTTTCCACAAACCTAACGAGGCCAATTATGACTAATTATTCATTTAGTAAAACTACAAAACAGAATTAGTCAATCGGTTGCTGATACTAGCATCACTACATATCTGCTTAGTGTCCTATCATAAACACTCCAACAGCATGCTCCATACCATTCATGCCCGTCAGCAAAGAAATCCGACCAATCTGTTGTCCATTCAAATATGTCAAGTGCATCTGTACCATTTGGAAACAGAACCTCATTCACTTTTTTGAAGTCTTCAGGCTTATTTCTTCTGCCGTGCACCGGTTCCATGACCGCGTACCAATAAGGGACTGTAGTACCAAAATTCTCGTCATTTGGTACCCACTCGGCATCATACCGAACATTACCATAATAATCAGTTTTTACAATATTCGGGCAATAGAAAAACTCCTCCCGGTCCAGAGGAGAAGGCTGCGCCCTATCGATATCATAAACCAAAGGTCGCATTCGTTCTGAAATGTCATCACCAAACATCATACGAGCGCTTTCTTTATTCTCTATGCTTTGTTCCTCCAACCATTCAAATACAAAATGTAACGCTTCCTTATGAGATTTCATCCCCTCATATGGCCTATCGTCACTTAATAAATAATAATCCACCTCACCGACAAGATAATATTTACTATCCGGATCATATTTCTTTATAAAATCGTAGAAAGAGTCATTATCTATTCTTTTCATAATCCATACCCGCAAACACCGATTTATCATCGTAAATAAAATATTAATTTAATATGTTACATTCCAATTTTACCAAAATAAATCTACTTTACAACTCATTTATAGAATAGCAGATTATTCTTTGATACAATAGAAATCATAATAGGTTTTTCCGCAACATATTTTACCACATATTGCTATTATCTTCGCATCCACCGGTACCATACTTCGAATTTTTATTGTTCCGTCATCATAAAAAATTTTCATATTTCTTACTCATTTCCGTATAAACTCTTTATCTTCTTCTCTATCTTCAATCCCCACAAAACGTTCCACAATCATGTGAAGATCGTATTTTTCCCTAAGTCCTGCAATAGTCTTCATCATAGGTGATGAATGATGGGCATCAATAGCCGTCTGGTCACACCAGCTATCTATAAGCAGAACTGTTTCTGGGTCTTCAAGAGAATAATAGTATTCATACCTTAAATTTCCCTCTTCCGCACGAATCTTATCTACTGTCCCGGAGGATATCATTTTTTCAGCAAACTTTCGCGCGTTCCCATTTTTCCCCGTATACCTTATATTCACTGTAATCATTTAAAAGACCTCCTATTCCGAATAAGAATATCACGTTACATTTTCAATAATCAATCTCAATTTTTATAGTACTTTCCGGCATTGCCTGACACGCAAGACGAATCCCCTGCTTTATCTCATCTTCTGTGAGCTGGATCCTGTCCATGGTGCTTATTTTAAGCTCGCCCTCTATGACTTTAACTTTACATTTACCACAGTTACCTCTCCCACCGCAAAGGGTTGGAAGGGAGTAACCTGCGTTTCGTAAAAATGTCGACAATTGAATGCCGGGTGGACATGTTATTTGCATAATGTATTCTCCGTGGTTGATGATTTTATAATACATCTAATTACAACTAGTTTTATTTCTTTTCATCATTATTAGATCCTTTATTTATCTCTTCATTTTTTTCTTTTGGCTTATGTTCTTTTTTTTTTTTGTCTTTATAATCTTAAACATTTGCAGAACAAAAAATCATAACAACACCTATACCTATCAATGCATCCTGTTTTCTCGTCTTCAAAACGCCTTCCTTTAATCCTTGATTCTTTCCAATTAAAAAACCTTCTTTTAGTCCAATTTTGATTCCTTCTTCTCTTATGGCTTTTTTTACTTCATCAGGCACAAAATTATAAATGTTTATAAGACCATTATTCATATCTCCATTACCATATTCCTTTAATAAAAAGGTAATGGTTGAACTCGAATTATTACCTTTTAACATAACATCTAATGCCTCATCGTTAATATTTTGTTCTGTTGTCATACTTATTTAACCTCCGCATAATAACTCGTGTACCCGGGGCTTGACGCCCCGGAAATACTATATTTCTACTTCGAGTACACCGTACTCGAACTGGTTACTTTTTCTCGTATAACAGTCGCCGAAGATTGTCCAGTTCTCTCTTGAGACGGAGGTTTTCTTC
>JAILOA010000061.1 GCA_024691065.1 Lachnospiraceae bacterium
ATAAATCAATTTTTTCGGTTGATGAATATTTTTATTATTAATCAAATCATTTTTTCGGTTGATGAATATTTTTATTATTAATCAAATCATTTTTTTCGATTATTGATACTTTATTCCATTTAAAATAATTCTGAATTTACCCATATAATAAGTGCATCATCTCATTCAAGTCGTTACAAATCAAATCGGCCTTGCCATCTATTTTTTTATTTTATGTGCCATAAATTATAACAGATTTGAAATTTACATCTTAAAATAGGTGCATCATCTCGGTCAGATCGTTACAAATCAAATCGGCCTTGCCATCTATTTTTTCATTTGGTTGAATGAGGTCGATTACCATGACTGTATATAGTCCGGCACTATGTGAAGAAAGAATTCCATTAATTGAATCCTCCACACCTACTGATTCTTCCGGCTTTACACCGACAATTTCACAAGCTTTCAGATAGATATCCGGCGCAGGCTTTCCATTTTTAATCATGTCACCAAAAACAAATCCATCAAAGTAATCATATAGATTATGAGCCTTCAAATGCTTAACAGCCCTATCTTTCTGGGTTGATGTTGCAAGAGCAATCTTTATATTTTTCTCCTTCAATAAATCCAGCAATTCTACAACACCCTTTTTTAACTCATAACCCTGAGTGTTCGCAAACTCATCAACGCTGGACATCACGCCCTCTCTATATTGGTAATAATCAATATCTGTCTCAAATATTGTCTCAAAATTAATCTTATTAACTTCCTTTGTACCACCTGCTGCAGCCTCACAAAATGTCTCAATCTTGCTTTCATCCAAGCCATATTTCAGAGCCTCATTACGCTCCATAATTCTATAAACTTTCTCGGAATCAAAGATTACTCCATCCATATCAAATACAACTGCTTTATACATATACGCTTCCTTTCATGCTTTATTTTTATTAATTGTTTATTTAACTTGGTTATGCTTTATTTTTATTAATTGTTTATTGGTTAAGCTTTGTTATGCTTAATTTAGCTTGGTTAAAACTTGGTTAAGCTTGGTTAAATTATTTTAAACTTAATTAACGTGGTTTTACTTATTTAAGCTTGATTCAGCCAGATTTAGCTTGGTTAAACTTATTATTATTTACACACAGAATTTCAGCAACTCCTTTATTCTAACATAACTACAAATATAAGTGAACAAATAATTATCTCACCCTCTAATTTTACCTCATATAATGTATGTACTCATATGGAATTACTTGTCTACTGAGAGGTATTACCAATCTTTAGGTTAAGTCTTATCGGGACAATTGGTGAAATAAGGTGTCCACTTGATGGTATGACTAAAAAAATAGATTGATAAAAACATATAAAATGTTTTCATTTTATCTTTTGGGACAAAACAAAAACTAATGTGTCTACAGTATAGGTAGTATTATAAAGCTTCCGGGCGAAGTGATTTTGGGATAAAATCGCCAAAATCAACTTTTTCTCCAAATTTTCTTTCTTGATATTAGCTTCCGGGCGCTTGATTCTTGGGAACATATGACTAAATCAGGGTATTGATCCCAATTTTCCAAAGTGTCTACTCTTCTGGGTACGTCCGTAAGCTTATTTGACGGCTCCCTGTAGCCGTTTTAACCCCAATGTTTCCGGGCTTTGTAAGCAATTCACAAAAGATTCACAATTTTTATTAGCACTCACACTTGACGAGTGCTAATAAAAGTGTTATAGTTGTAAATGTCAAAAGGAAATGACAAGCAATACTTAGTCTAACTACTGTGATAAGTAATTCTAAATCAAGCTACTTATACAAGCAGTACTTAGTCAAGCTACTTGTTCAAACTACTTTGACGAGCATTAAACAAACTTTACAAGTTTAATTAAAAGATTTTGATTTTGAATTCCTGTAGATCGGATATATATTTTAAAGATTGTTTTTCCGTTCGACATTTATATACCATTTTGTTACTCCTTGAATTAATGATTTACGGGAGTTCGGAATCAAAATTTTACAACATTATTATATACGAAGGAGGAATTAATTATGATGTACTTACCAAATGTATTCGGAGAAAATTTATTAGATGACATGTTTTCAGGTTTTGATCGTAGCTTTCCATTCGAAAGAAATTATAAGAGCGGACAAGACACTTTCCCATCACAGCTTATGAAAACTGATATAAAGGAAACTGATAAAGCTTACGAAATGGAAATTGATCTTCCTGGATATGCAAAAGAAAATGTTTCTGCTGAGCTCAAGAATGGATATCTTACAATCAGTGCCAGCAAGGAAGAAAACAAAGACGAGAAAGATGATAACGGAAAATATATCCGTAGAGAGCGCTATTCCGGCTCTTGCAAGAGAAGCTTCTTTGTCGGTGAAGATGTAAAGCAGACCGACATCAATGCCAGCTTCAAAGATGGAATCCTTAATATTACAGTACCTAAGATTGAAGTTGTTAAAGGTGCAAACAACGGAACCATTCTTATCGAAGGATAATATATTTAGTTTTTTTTCCTATCACTTATATTTAAAAAGCGAATCCGGCTTCGGATTCGCTTTTTTTTATTATTTTTTCTTAGTCTTAGTGTATGTTTACCACTTTCACCACCGGTCTATCTAAGATTCTGCCCTTCGGATTTAATCTTTACCGGCGGTTTTCAACTCTTTACCGGTTTTAATTTACACTTTAATCTTCAACCTAACTTTAGTTCTGCCTTTCAGATTTAATCTTTACCGGCGGTTTTCAACTCTTCGCATTTTACTTACCGCCCTACCTGCCGGCAACCTTTGGTTGCTGATTAACTATTTTCTGCTGCTGATTTTGCATTTTTACAGCTTCAGCCCTCTGGAATTTAGCCTGTGCGTTATTATATCTAGCTGAATCATACATAAGCTTTTTATTCAAAGGCATATCGCGATTAGTCAAACCTTTAGCTGCAACCTCGATGCTTTCACCAAGTATCTTACTTTTTTCAGCCAATTTCTGAGCAGCATCAAGTCTGATTTGACCACCCTTACTAATTGGCTTAAATACAGCAGTATGGCGTAATACATATTCATCGGAATACTTTGTAAGTCTCTTGAAAAAGTCAGTCAGCTCATTAATAGAAACTGTATCATCCAGTTTACTACCTTCTTCCAAAACATCATGAAAATCCTCATATATATAAGTATTTTTTTGATTGATAAAGGTATTATTAAGTGATTTGAGATACTTATTACAAACAGCAGCAATATTCTTAGTAATATTTATTAACTGCTCATCCTTTCTCTTTCTGTTTGCTTCATTTGACTTTTTCCTGCCGAGATAACCATTCTTCTGATCAAGTCTGTTTTTATAAGCAGCTATCTTGTTATCAAGAGCAAATTCTTTATTCTCGTTTCTGGCTATGCTTAGTTCTTTCTCGAGCTGATTATTTTCTTTCATTGTAAATGCAAGCATATCTCCCACGAGATTTATTCTGTAAGCACTGTCTCCTGATGTAGGAATACGTGTTTTCTTCATATATTCTCTACATTTATCAATGATTTTCTTGTTCTGCTGAATGATTTGATCTTTGTTGGCATTCCGGCTCTGAAGATTTCGAAGGGTACGAATCTCTTCCTTCACAGAAGCCAAACGCTTATTCGGAGAATTTAAAATTCTATCCTGCACATGATTATTCATTTCCTTCTCTTCTGACCTGGTTATTTCATCCGGAAAACTCATTTCCAAATGATTCTCAACGAACCAATCCCTAACCATCTTATGAATATTGGCATTTCTGGTCTTCTGCGGACTTGTATTATCATAAAGTTTATTTGTAATCTTATCAAGCTGACTATAACTTGTTATTCTTACCAAATTCTTATTTTCATCAGATATATAAACACCATCAGGAATCTGATTAATGCCGCTTCCTCTGTACATTTCACCGGTTTCGGCATCAAAATAAGCAGCCCTATGACTCGCGCCGTCTCCCAATGTTGTTTTCTGTGATTCATCTATATCATTGAGATCCATCATATGCTCGGTAGTAGTAAGAATAACCTTCTTTGCTCCCCTTACATATTGCAAAGGAAAGACCATATCCGTATGCTCCTGCGCCATCGAACATATCATAGTTGCATTTAAATTAGGAATTTTTCTAAGATCATTTTTTCCCAATCTTAAATCCGTAATAATGCCCGGAACAGGATCCTTAAGTCTAAGGTCATATTGGATAAAATCCTTAAAATTAATGTTTGCATCTGGATGCTCTTTTGTATACTTATCCACCCACTTACTAATCTTCTTAATGGCCTCGCCGGCAGTTACCGCTCCTCGGCTGTGCCCGGAAAGACTGACATGAATAGGATGCGGCTGTTCCTCGCCTCTTATCCATTTTTCAAAACGCGGAGTCAAATAATCTTCAGCTATATTTTTAGCATGATTTCTGGAGTTTTCAATACTATATTCACCTAAATTAAAAACACCCGGAATCCACCACCAATCCGGCGTCGGACCGGAAAATGTATATCTTGTCTTGTTGACAGACTTATCATTAACATTCAATGTTCTCTCTTTATATCGAATGTATTTTAATTTTTTACCGTTTCTCTTTTGAGCTTCTTTGCCGTAAACATTATTTATTTCTTCCTGATTCATGCCTTCGGTGTTCATCCTTCCGTCATGACCCTTGTGCAAATTAATAACATCTTTAGCCTGAGAACCGGCAAAATCAAGTTCCAATACCTCCTCGCCCATTTTCTGCCACTTTGTTCCGTCGGCATGGTGAAGAGGAACCGTTCTCTCTTTTAATGAACCTCTCTTCATTTCGTTTATTTCATCATAAACTCTGTCACCGAAAACTTCATTTATAATAGTTGAATTATTTTTAGTAATTTTATTATGCTTCTGTCCGTCGTGCGGCATAAATCCTGCCATTTTAACCTGCTGCTCATAAACTTCATTGTACTCGTCGATGACATATTCCTTCTTATCGCGGACATTTGCCTTGTTCTCATTCATCAAAGCAACATATTTATTGTTAACTATTGAAGAATAATTAGAAATTGCCATATTATCATCCCATAAATAATTATGGTAAACCGAATTATCGTTCGGAAATTCGGAAGCATATATATTCTTGTTTACAACGACATTCTGCATCGTGGTAGCTGCATTTCTGAATACAATATTATTCGGTTCATTCAGGTTAAAATAACTCGATAGCATATTCAGCATATTATATCTTTCGCTGACTCTGTTTATATCAACAGTCTCTATCTGCTCGAGCAACTTAAGCCCGTCGAGCTTGACCTTGCCTGCAGGAACACTGTTAATACCTTGATGTATTCCCAGAAGAAACGGCAAATCCGAAACAAGCCATCCCCTATCAAGAGCATTTCCCAAAAATGTACATTCCTTTAGTTCATTTTTTTCATCCACACTCAAATCATAAGGATCTTTGGAACTCAATGCTTCATATCTTGCGCCCAACACAGATTTACACATATTTTTAGACTGTGTAATAGCAAGCGGCGGCAAGGCGTTATTCATATGTAAATAATTGTAATGACTTATTATCGTATTTAAATTATTTAAAACCTCATCATGCATATGTGCTCTCCTATCCTATATTTTCCGGTCTTTTATATAAATGTCCCGCTCCATAGATTATGCCGGATAATATTACTTAAATTCACGTAGCTTTTCAATCACTCTTATTTTCTCACATTTTTTGAATATTTGCAAACATTCTTATAAATGTTTACAAAATTTTCGTATGAGTAAAATGCATAGTTTTCTACTTATAAATGTTTACAAAATTTTCGTACGAGTAAAATGCATAGCTTTTCTACTTATAAATGTTTACAAAATTTTCGTATGAGTAAAATGCATAGCTTTTCTACTCACTAATAGTTATAACACATAAAGAGTTACAAAAGCGTTACACTTGAAGAACATAAAAAAAACAATTATTTTTATATAAATAATGCATTTTTTCAAAAAAATATACACATTTTATTTTTATAATGACATTGGATTATTTTTCTCGATAACTACTTATGATTTTTCATTCAAATATTGCTGATAATTACTTATTTTTTTCATTAAAATATTGCTGATAATTACTTATTTTTTTTAATTCAAATATTGCTGATAATTACTTATATGATTTTTCACTAGTTAATTGATGTGTTTCAATTTCTATATTTATTAAAGGAGATAAAAATATGGGGCTTTTAAATATAATAAAAAAATCGAAAGAAACCGATGTTACAAATTTCAGGGACGTTTATATATATGCTAAAATCGGAGACAAAATTACAATTAAAGAAGATATTTCCAATTTAAGCGAAAGTGAATTTAAAGATTTAGTGGATGATTTATCATTTCACTGTCCTTGTAAAGTACATAAAATAAGCCATGATAGCAACTATCATATTGCTTCATTAACAAAGGTGTAAAATATCATTCAATGTTCTTTTTACTTCGTCATACTGATAAAGTGTCCCTAAAATAAGAAGAACCGATGTTTTTTTATCATTTGAATTTGTTTGACAATGGTGGTTTGCCTTTGTTTCTTGAACAATGTAGCTTTTCCCGGTAGTCGGAAACTCTTCGCTACTTCTGCTTTCTGCAACTTCCCGGTTTACCTGGTTTGTTCCGGTCACTTCATTTTCGTGAAAAAATTTATATGCTGCCTTTAGGCCGTCCGCTACATTTTCATAACCTTCTGCACTTACACCCAGGCTTTCGTAAACTTGTGCCAACTCCGCTCCCGGAAGTGCCCTTGGATTATCCGGCGTTACCGCAAATACCTTTTTTGCGTATGGCGCAAGAAGCGCTGCCATCTCCTTATAATCCTTATCAGCCATAACACCTGTTAGAATGTAAATGTTGTAATTTAGTTGCCCGGATTTATTTGGGATATGGGTTATTGATTTTGGAGTGGTTTTTGTTCCTGTTTCTGTGGTCTTTGCCGGGCTTGTTTCTGTTTCTGTGGTTTTCGCCGGGCTTGTTTCTGTTTCTGTGGTCTTCGCCGGGTCTGAATTTGTTCCTGTTTCTGTGGTTTTCGCCGGGTCTGAATTTGTTCCTGTTTCTGTGGTTTTCGCTGGGTCTGAATCTGTTTCTGTTTCTGTGGTTTTCGCCGGGTCTGAATCTGTTTCTGTTCCTGTGGTTTTCGCCGGGCTTGTTTCTGTTTCTGTGGTCTTCGCCGGACTTGTTTCTATTTCTGAAACTTGTGTCGGGGTTGCCCCTGCAAACAAACTATCGATGGTTCGCACAACCTCCCGGACGCAAGCTATATTGTGGCCTCCGTCATATATAATCAACGGTTTTTCACTCAATATTTCAAAACGTGCAGGGTGCTTTGCCATCCTAAGTCCCCTATAAATATGCTCATCCGCTATATCCAATCCGCATTTTTTCAATACATCAGTAGCCTCAAGGACTATCGCTGCATTTTCTAATTGATAATTTCCAAAGAGACTGAGTCTGATTTTTGGAAATGACGGATGTGCAGCCGAAAAATTCTTATCAAATACAGAGTTGCAGACATTGTAATCAAAATAAAGTCCCGACATACTTTGATAAACATTTGAGAAACTATTTATAATGCTATGCAACCTGCAGTTCAACTCTTTAGCCCTATTCTCTATAACCTTAAGTGCCTCGGGAGAATTTTTAAAATCACCAAGGACGACAGGTACATTTTCCTTGATTATTCCTGCCTTGTGTGTGGCGATTTCAGCCTTGGTGCTACCTATCCAGGAAGTGTGATCCAGCGAGATATTTGTAATGATAGAAAGAATCTTGTTTTGCAGGACATTGGTTGCATCAGTGTCACCGCCAAGACCGCATTCCACGATTGCAATATCACAATTGTTCCTCTCAAAATATATAAATGTAATCGCTGTCATTATCTCAAACTCTGTTGGCTTATCGTCCATTTCGGCTTCCGCCTCCTTAATGAGGTCGCAAAGTGAAGCAAACTCCTCAGGGGAGATTTTTTGGATTCTGTCTTGATGTTTTTCTGTGATAGATTCTGAATGCTCTAACGCGACAGTCTTTTTATTATCCTCATTAAGCTCCGGAATTTCATTTGCAGACGTTTGGATGCTTTCTGCATTAAGCTCTGTAGTTTCAACTTGATTACTGTAAATTCTGTAACTGTCCGTATATCCTAATAAATAAGGCGAAGTATAGGTTCCGACCTTATACCCCGCCTCGCACAAAACGCTTGCGAGC
>JAILOA010000120.1 GCA_024691065.1 Lachnospiraceae bacterium
TCCATCAGAGGTAAGAACCGGAGTAAGTCCCAAAGATACACCATTAGGAAGATAAATATACGAATTTTCATCAACTGTAGTAGATGTATTGGTATTAATACCGGTAACTGTAATCTTGTCATCCTTAATAGGTGCTGTAACAGTCACTGTAGAATCGGCAGATTTCTGATTTTCTCCCTGACCGAATGTAGCGGTAATCTTTGCCTTACCTACCTTTTTACTTTTAACTACATTTGTGCTTCCGGTTGCAACACTAAGTTCAGCTACATTCTGTAAAAATGTATCTCCGTCATTTTCTATAACCCAATTAATTACAACAGAATTGATATCTATTGTCTCACCTTCTCCTGAAGCTTTTATAGAAGGTATAATATCATAGTTGGCATCATTGTAAGCTAATGTCTTATGACTAGGACTAAGAGACATATCTCCTACATCCAAAATGGTAATATTTATGCTACCGACTAATCTCTTCTTACTAAAACCATCATCAAAATTTGTTCCATGTGAATGATAAGCATATACATTAACAGTTACAGGAGTTCCCTCAGTCTTCTTTTTGGCTGTTAACTCTCCCGTCTCGCTGTTAAGTTCTATATATGTATCATTATCAGGTGTTTCATAATAAAGAGTTTCATCTGCATTTTCAGGGCTTATTGCTGTATACAATTGATAAGTGTCCCCGACAGAAATTTTAGGTTCACTCTCCCCTTCCAATGTAAGAGTTGCATTTTGTATCTTCTGTTTATTATGAATTATGATTTCTTTTGTAACATTTTCATTACTAAGTGCTGTTACTTTAAGCTTTGAATCACCGATAATTGCCATTGACGAAATTACAGTAGCAGCAAAATCATTATCAGGATAATCCGCTTTTGATATGTAAGCAGGATTATAATATGCATCCCAAATAAACTGATCGGTTGGTGAATATTTTACATTTTCCGTATTATAAAACGATCCGTTTATGGTAATTTTTTCTCCGTTATAGAGGTTAATCTCATCTGTATCAACTGCTTCTTCACCTTCAAATGTTACCGGTGTTTTGATTGTGGAACCATTCTCAACAGCCGGATTTAATGTAATTTTAAGATTATCACTTTCATTTTTGGCTGTAGAAGTCTCACTTGTTGATGATCTATTGGTTCTTACTGTCAGGTTAATATCCCTTGATTCTGTAGATTCATAAGGCTTAACTGTAAATTTATATGTTTTACTGTCTCCATTATCTGTAATTAATTCACAATCAAGATAATCTCCAAATACATCTTTGTTCCATACTAATTCTTCGTCAGCTCCTGAGTCTTCTTTTACAACCACTTTCACGCTGTTTCCGGGTCTTAAACTTATGGTTTCAGTAGATTTGCCATTAATGTAAATAGTAATTGCACTACTTATCTGTCTTACATAGATATTACAGGTATCCGAAACCATATCATCCTCAGCCTGTGCAGTAACAGTAATCTGACCTTTTTTCTTAAATTTAATTACATCTCCAGAAACTGAACCAACCGAACCATCTGAAGATTTATATACAATATCATCATTCGCTGTTCTTAACTCTCCTGTTCCGGAATCTACTTTATCTGACAAAGCCTTTAAAAGTTGAGATAATTTAACACTCTCACCTGCCAAAAAGTTGTAAGTAACACTATCATCACCCTGTCCTGTGGTACCATCATCGTAATTTTCAAAATAAACTTCTGTTGCCTTTATCCATTCAGTTATAAATATTTCCCTACTTAATTCGAAGCCTCTGTTGGTAAGGGCAATTAACTTACCTCCGGTATTTTCATTTTCAATACCACTGGTAGTTTTAGCGGTAACTTTAACCCAACCTGTTCCTCTGTCGGATTTAGCTGATAGTTTTACCGATTTTTCCCTTTCATGCTTAGTACTTGCAGTGCTATTCCTTTCACTGATGGTAGCCTTTATGTTATCATCAACATCACTTGTAACATTACCACTGCCATCTGAGTTTGCCACTGTCCATTCAAAACCATCTGTATTATCAGTAGGAAAATCAACATACATATATTTTCCCTGACGAAGTTCCTCACCGGTACTATTGACAGTTGTTATACTTAATGAATCTGCATCTCCTTCATAATATTTATCTAATGTATGTATATTAATTGTTGTATCGTAACTTCCACTGTTTAAATCCACTATCCTTAATGTGCTGTCACCACAATGTCCAAAATGTGAATCCAGCGATAATATTTTATTATCTAAATCATAAGTAAGGATACCATAATCCGAAACAAGTGAATCAACATCCCCTACGCATTTTCCATCTTTTATCTCAATAGGTGCTTGACCATCATATTCACCATTAAAATAATAGATTCTATAGTGGGTTGATGTTGTAGTAAAATCAAAATCCACCCGGGTAAATGAGTCAACATATATGTCAAGAGAACTATATCCCGATGAATTGGACAATACGGTATCTGTGTTATTAGCATACGCTTCGAACTCATCACTTACAACATATTCTTCTAACTCCTCATCGTATACCAAGGCCTTCATACTATTGTATGAAAGCGAGAATGAATAATTACCTTCTGCCTTTACAAATTGCAGTCCATTAAAATCTCCGATGGTCATCACCATCGCAATCGACAATACAAAAGCGATAATCCGGTTTCGTATTGCAAGTTTACTCTTACCTTTCATAAACTTCTCCTTTCATGGTAAACATGTTTTGCATTATATATCAAACGGATAACAATTATATTTACTTACAAATAAAAATACAGATATTACACAAACCATAAATAATACCCATTTTAAATATCAATAAATACCGCAAATTATTGATATTTAAAATTCTGAAAATATCAATAAATCCCTTAAATTATTGATATTTAACAGTCTGAAAATATCAACTAATAATTTGTCTAATTTTGAAAAAGTAAAAACAAATGATCCGAAATATAACACAAAACAACTATCTCAGCTGAGATAATTCTCACCTGAGACGATAATAAATATTGTAATGTCATTGTTCGCTAAACCTCATAAAAGCAAGCCTCCCACCGTAATAAACATTAAACAATAAGTATTTAGCTATAAAGACATGCCATATAATTAACGAACTTTTCCAATGAACATATATTACCATAATTATAATAATATTTCAAGTATTCCGATAACAATAATCCATTAAAGTTGATTTAATCAATTTATCCTTCTTTTACTATTTATAATTGCCGTAACCCCTTTATTTATCGCAACAACAAAAAGAGCGCCCCTTATCGGGACGCCCTCTCTCCATAATATTTCCTTCATAAGGCTTTATTTAAATGTTATTTTTGGTAGTGCAAATGTCAAAAATAACATACTGCCTTTATAATTATTACCTCACTGTAACCTTTATAACCTTTATTATCTTCGATGATTTCTTATACTTACATTTATCAATTCACCGTAACATTTGATGATTTCTTATACTCAAATTTGTCACTTCACTTTAACTTTTATAACCTTCGATGTCTTCTTATAATCACCTTTCTTGGCAACAGTGACCTTTAACTTAATCATACCTTTCTTAGTGCCCTTCTTAACAGTTACTTTACCCTTCTTTGAAACCTTTACGGATTTCTTATTTCCGGATTTAACCTTATAAGTAACCTTTCCTCCATCGCTCTCCTTAATAATAGAGTAACTAACTGCCTTCTTCTGAAGCTTCTTCTCCTTAACGGTCTTATTTACATTTTTAAATGTAACTGCCTTAAGGGATGTTGCGCTTGTTGTAGCTGTTGTAGCTGAAGATGTAGCTGTTGTAGTTGTTGTTGTTGTGGTTGTAGCAGTGGTATTGCCACCTGTACTTGTCTCTGATCCTGTAAGTGTTCCCTCTACAATGCTTCCTCCCGGACTTCCGCTTGTATAAGCTGTACTTCCTACTGTAAGGGTATGTCCGTTGTAATCAATTGTACCTGTACCTGAAATTGATGATACTGTACAGTCACCTGTAAGCTTCCAGCCTGCTGTATCACTCATCGTTACATTTACCGTACCAAGACTTGTAGAAATTGAAGTGCTCTTATCGTTGGTTATATTTCCATCGGTTTTACCTGTATAAACAGTGGTTCCTGCAAGGTTAAGATTAAGTGTCGAGTCGCTTCCAACCTGAAGTACGCCGCACATTGTCTGGTTCGTTGCATTAAGAGTAGCTATATTGCTTGCGCCGCTCCAACCATCATCACAAACAGAAAGGAGTACATTGTCGCTGTCATTATTGTAAATAGTAGCGCCGTTCAATGTAATTATTGCTGTTGTATTGGTTACATGGAAAACATCGCCCTTATTGCTTGTTAATGTTCCGCCTGTCATTGAAAATGAAGATGTTCCGTCTGCAGCGTCACCTGACTGTGACTGATAAATCATAATCGTATCGTAGAACTGCGCATTTCCGTTAAGTGCATTGTTCGTAGCTGTGAGATTACAATTTGTAAGAGCTATCGAATTCTGACCTTCGATACAAACACCTTCGGATTTGGTTGATACCAATGTGGCGCCAGATACGGAAATATCGGCTGTTGAGTAAATAGCCGGTGAACCCTGGCCGTTCGATGTATAAGTTCCGCCTGTAACTGAAACCGTTCCGCCACCTCTGTCAGTACGAATTGCTGCCGAAGACTGACCGCTGGTCGTTACATTTAAATTGCTTGCTACCATCTCGCCACCGCCGGTTGTCATGATTCCGCCGCCGTTATCGCCTGTTGTTGTGATGGTTGCATCCGAAATCACAACCTTCGTGCCATCACCTGCAGCACCGTTGGTTCCGCCGTTTCCACCATATGAGAACACTCCGTTTGCGCCCTTTGCAGTTGCTTCAAATGTACCGCCCGTGATTGTTGTGGTTGAACCACCCTTAACAAGTACGCCGGAATTGATTCCGTAAAAGTTGCAATTATCTCCGCCATCCGAGTCTCCTGACTTTGTGACTGTTGGATTTGTAATTGTAACTGCGTCGCTTGTATTTATCAAAAGTGCATTCTGATCTGCAGTTGTGGATGTATATGTCTGGCCTGAGGTTGTTGTTGCCGATGTAATCTCGGTTGCGCCCGCCCAGCTTATATCACTTGATGATGAGCTTCCCGGAGCCCCGCCCATGGATGAACCTGAATCTCCCGGAGGAGTTCCCATTTGTGAATCCTCCGCAAATGCAAAATTTGTTGTTAATGTAGGTGCTGTAATAACCATTGCCGCTACCATAATACCTGATAATAATTTTTTTGTTCTCATAATCTGTCCTGCCTTTCTGTTCTTTATAATAATCAACCTATGTATGTACACAAAAATATGTGATACATTTTTATTTTTAATAACACATTTTCATGTGTTACAATTTTCTGAGTGCTGCTTAAATATATGGAATTTTGTCACTCAGCCGGATTATCCCGATTTTATCGGAACACGCCCGACTGAGTAAAACTCCATTTTTCATCGAGTACTAAAATCAAGTCAACCGGAATGTGATGTCCAAAACTAGTCGATGTAATTTAAAGTATTTTTTGTTCATGTTTTCTTTCTTATTCAATTTTCTTTTCCTCTAAATTACATTTTTATAATAGAATTAAATTATGATACTTTAATGTCACAACTGGTACACTATTGTGATAAAGTTGGATATATTATAAGGCAGGTAATGACTAATCAGGTATTTAATTAAAAATGTAACTACTATACTCATTAGAATTTATTGATGATATAAAAAACGAAAGCCCCGTCAATGTTGACATAACCCCAAAAATGCTTTATTATTTCAATAGTAAAGCGGTCATTTCTTAATATGCTCCATTCCTAAGTTAAGCAAATGTAAGCATTCTCCGGGATAATAATACAGTTATCATTTTTACCTGATGCCGATACATTTGAATAGATAGTATTACTTATAACCGCATTGCACAATAAACATAAAAGAAAGGAATCAGACTTGAAAAAAGATAAATCTACGAGAGGTGCACCAAAACCTCAAAACGAAAGAATATTAATACTGGACAGACTACATAAAAAAGGATTCCTGCAATTCTTTTTCAGCCGTGGTTTAGGGCTGTTACTTTTGATGGCCATACAGGTTTTTGTGGTATTTTTTATGTACGTGCTTTTTGCAAGCTATATGCCACATTACACGGTTATACAATTGTTATTCCAGTTAGCGGTTCTCTTGTATATATTTAACTGTGATATGGACTCCACTCCAAAGCTAACCTGGCTGTGGATCATTATGCTTCTTCCTGTTCCCGGAAGTATTCTGTTTTTGTTTACAAAGACAGAATTTGGTTATAACAAAATCAAGAGAAGTTTACAAATAATTAATGAAAAGCAGGTAGAAACCATTCCTGCAAACGAAGATGTATTTAACGAAATAAACGATGAATCCACCGGTTTGTACGAATTGATAACCTACATCAATAAAACCGGTCCATTTCCTGTATATAATGACACCGATGTCACCTACTATCCGCTTGGCGAAGATATGTACGAAGCGTATTTGGAGGAATTATCCAAGGCCGAGAAATACATTTTCATAGAATTCTTTATTATAGAAGAAGGTGATATGTGGGGCTCCATCCTGAAAATCCTTACTGAAAAGGCCGCACAGGGCGTAGATGTCAGGGTTATGTATGACGGAATGTGCGAAATTTCTGCACTCCCAAAGAGCTACTACAAGCTGGTAAGATTATTTGGAATTAAATGTAAGCCATTCCTGCCTATTAAACCGATTCTTTCAACCGCCTATAATTACAGGGATCACCGAAAAATTACCGTAATCGACGGAAAGGTCTCATTCACCGGCGGCGTAAATCT
>JAILOA010000084.1 GCA_024691065.1 Lachnospiraceae bacterium
GATGACAGTGTATATACAGCAGAGGTAAAGGGTACTGACAGCTCGGCGGATCTTGCGGTAATTCAGATTAAGACTTCAGATCTATCCGAGGAAACACTTAATAATATAAAGGTTGCAACTCTTGGTGATTCCGATGAAGTAAGAGTCGGAGAACAGGCAATTGCGATAGGTAATGCACTCGGGTACGGCACCAGCGTTACAGTGGGTATTGTCAGTGCGAAGGACAGAGAAATGGCCGGAGAGGATTACTCCATAAAGCTTTTACAGACAGATGCAGCAATTAACCCGGGTAACAGTGGTGGTGCTCTTGTTAACAGTAAGGGCGAGGTTATAGGTATAAACTCTGCAAAATATGCTTCTGAAGAAGTTGAAGGTATGGGTTTTGCAATTCCGATTTCAACAGCACTTCCGATAATTCAGGATATTCTTAATGCTGAAAGTATCGATGAATCAGAGAGAGGATATCTTGGTATAACAGGTACAGATATAAGTGAAACTTATGCCGAGTATTATGGTATGCCTGAAGGCGTATATGTTACGGATGTTTCCGAAGGTTCGCCGGCCGAAGAGGCGGGAATTCAGAAGGGTGATATAATCACAAGTTTCAATGGTACTGAAATAAAGACTATTGAGGAATTCCAGACAAAGATATCAGCTGTTAAGGGTGGTACAAAGGTTAAGATAATTGCTAACAGAATTGATAACGGTGAATATAAGGAAAATGAGATAACAGTTACCTTAGGTAAGAGAGGTGACTATGTTAAAGAGAGTGAAAGCAATGCTTCCGGTGAAAATTCAGAGGATTCAAATTCACAGGGACAGGTACCAAACGGACAGGCACCAAACGGACAGGCACCGGATGGACAGGCTCCTGACGGAAATGGTCCTGAATCAGGAAGTGAAGGAGGGCCTTCAGGAAATCAGGGAGGCTTTGGAAACGGAAGCTCTGATTCCGACGGCAGTGATTCATTCGGATTATTTCCACAGCAATAAACATTGGTAAAGAAGGCAGTTTATTTGATAAATTCGCAAAAAGCCTGATTAACAGGTATAGGGCTTATAGCATTTAAGTTTTGTTTAATTTCGCTTACAAGTTTTGTTTTTTCATAAAACTCCTTTATAGAATGCGCTCCCATAAAAGTGGGGGCGCTTTTTTTACTTGCTAAAACACAGTATAATTGATATAATTTTTCTATGTTTAATTCCGCATTTACAATATATCAGGAAATCAGCTTATATTTAATGAGGGATATTACATTTTTTGAACGGGGATTAAAATAATTCCAAACGTTCAAATTCAGGTATGAAAGCAGAGAAGAATGTGACTGCTTTAAGTATAAAGGCTTTCGGTTATTGAGATACTAACCGGAGCTTTTGGTAGGAATTATTTAGATTAAGTCAGGATTATATATTTAGAGAGCTGACAGGAAAGGACTTTAGTCATGAAGACTGATATTTTAATTGTAGGTTCGGGAGCGGCCGGATTATTTGCGGCACTTCATATGCCAAAAAGAAAGAATGTTGTAATTATTACCAAGAATGAAGCTAAGGAGAGTGACTCATACCTTGCGCAGGGCGGAATTTGTATGCTTAGGGATGAAGACGATTATGAGGGATATTTTCATGATACAATGAATGCGGGACATTTTAAAAATGATGAAACCTCCGTTGATATTATGATTCGTTCATCACAGGGAATTATAAATGAGCTTATAGAATTCGGTGTTAATTTTGAGCATCATCATGGGCATTTGGCATTTACAAAGGAGGGTGCGCATGGAAAGCCACGTATCCTGTTTCATGAAGACCAGACCGGTAAGGAAATAACCCGTAAACTACTTAGACGTGTAAGAGAGCGTGAAAATATAACGATTTTGGAATATACAACTATGATAGACATTATCGAGAATGAAGATAATGCCTGCGAAGGAGTTGTAGTAAAGAATAATGACGGTTCGGTTACAACCATTACATCAAAATACACAGTGCTTGCCTGTGGCGGAGTGGGCGGTATCTACAGAAACTCCACAAACTTCAGACATATTACGGCGGATGGTATTGCGATTGCTATGAATCACGGAATCGAACTAAGGGATATGGGTTGTATTCAGATCCATCCTACCACACTTTATTCCGAGAAGCCGGGCAGGAGATTTTTGATTTCCGAGTCTGTAAGAGGCGAGGGTGCAATCCTATTAAATAAAAACAGGGAGCGTTTTGTGGATGAGCTTCTTCCGAGGGATGTCGTTGCGAATGCGATTTGGAGGGAGATGGATAAGGATAAGACTCCTTACGAATGGATTTCATTTGAAAATATACCTGAGAAAAAGGTTAGAACACATTTTCCGAATATATACAGGAAATGCCTGGAAGAGGGATATGACTGCCTGAAAGAGCCGGTACCTATAGTGCCTGCGCAACATTATTTCATGGGTGGAATAAAGATTGGTTATACGGGACACACTTCTATGAAGAGGCTTTATGCAGTAGGAGAGACCGCATGTAACGGAGTTCACGGCGAGAACAGACTTGCCAGCAATTCATTGTTGGAATCACTTGTATTTGCCGAGAGAGCGGCAAATGAAATTGCAGTTCATATTGACGGCGTTGAAATTTCGGAAAATGCAGCGTTCCTTGTAGATTACGGCAAATATAACGACTTAAAGAAGATTGAGAAGGAAAATAAGGAAAAGGTTTTGGAAATGATCGAAACCTTGAAAAACGAATTAATAGAAAGAAGGGAGCAGGAAAAGAAAAATGGCTGATTTGATTAAATTCAGGGTAAATGAGGATGAGCTCATTATGATGGCGCTTAAGGAGGATATTACAAGCGAGGATATTTCCACAAACTGCGTTATGAAAGAATATGTAAAGGGCGAGGTTAATCTGATAGCTAAGGAAGACGGAGTTATTTGCGGTTTAGAGGTATATAAGAGAGTATTTGAGCTTTTGGATGAAACCACTGTTACCGAGCTTTTCTTTAAGGATGGAGACAAGGTTAGGAACGGTGACCTTCTTGCAACAGTTACGGGAGACATCCGCGTGCTTCTTTCGGGCGAGAGAACAGCGCTTAATTATCTTCAGAGAATGAGTGGTATTGCCACTTATACCAATAAATTGGTGGAACTGTTGAAAGGAACCGGCATTACACTTTTAGATACCAGAAAGACTACACCTAATATGCGTATATTTGAAAAATATGCCGTAAGAGTGGGCGGTGGCATGAATCACCGTTACAACCTTTCGGATGCGGTAATGCTTAAGGATAATCATATTTCGGCAGCCGGTGGTGTAAAGGAAGCTATTAAGGCTGCAAAGGAATATACATCCTTTGTTCATAAGATAGAGGTTGAAACCGAAAATCTGGATATGGTTAGGGATGCGGTTGAGGCCGGAGCAGATATTATAATGCTTGATAATATGTCTCCGGAGGTTATGAAGGAGGCTGTTAAGATAATTGACGGTAAGGCTCTTACCGAGTGTTCAGGTAATGTCACAAAGGAAAATATCGAGAAAATCAAGGATACTGGGGTTGACTTTGTGTCAAGCGGTGCACTTACACATTCAGCACCTATTCTTGACATATCCATGAAGAATCTTCACCGTGTGTAGAATACATTAAAAAAATATATAGATGAGGTATAAAGTATGAATAGAGAAGAGGCTATAAAAAAACTTGAAAAATATGAGCAAAATCATATATTAAAATTTTTCGATGAGCTAAATGAGGAAGAAAAGGAAGAACTTTTAAAACAGATCGACGAGACTGATTTTTCGATTATCGATACATTGAAAAATAAAAATGCAAAGAATAAAAAGGGTGAATATTCGCCTCTCAGAGCGATGCAAATCAGTGAGATAGAAGAGAATAAGGAGAAATTCCATGAAGCCGGAGTAAAGGCGATAAAGGAAGGGAAGACCGCGGCTCTCCTTCTTGCGGGAGGTATGGGTACAAGGCTTGGAAGCGATAATCCCAAGGGAATGTACAATATCGGACTTACAAAGGATGTATATATATTCCAGAGAATTATTGAAAATTTACTTGATGTTGTAAATGAGACAGGTTTTCATATCAGACTTTTTATAATGACCAGCGAAAAGAATCACGAGGCAACGGTAAATTTCCTTAAGGAACATAATTATTTCGGATATCAGGCTGACAGAATTTCATTTTTTAAACAGGATATGGCACCTGCCTGCGATTATGAGGGCAAGGTTTATCTGGAAAGCAAGAACAGGATTGCTACATCTCCGAATGGTAATGCAGGATGGTATATGTCTATGCTTAATGCGGGATTGGGAGAGATACTTGAAAGTGAAGGCATAGAGTGGATAAATGTATTCGCCGTTGATAATGTGCTTCAGAGAATTCTTTCTCCTGAGTTTGTGGGAGCGACCATTTTATCGGGTGTTTCTGTTGGCTCAAAGGTTGTAAGAAAGAGTGCTCCTGACGAGAAGGTCGGTGTAATGTGCCTGGAGGATGGAAAGCCTTCAATTGTCGAGTATTACGAGCTTTCGGAAGAAATGATGAATGCAAAGGATGAGAACGGTGATCCTGCTTATAATTATGGAGTAATTCTTAATTATCTCTTTAATGTAGCGGAACTTGATAAGATCGGCAGAAATAATCTTGAGACACATATTGTTGAAAAGAAGATTCCTTACATAAATGATGCAGGAGAAAGCATTAAGCCGGAAGAGCCTAACGGATATAAGTTTGAGCAGCTTGTACTGGACCTTATACATATGATGGATTCCTGCCTGCCATATGAGGTGGTAAGGGAGAATGAATTTGCGCCGATAAAGAATAAAACAGGCGTGGATTCGGTGGAGTCTGCGAGAAAACTTTGTGAACTTAACGGAATTGCGTTGTAGAAATAAGCTTGTTAAAATTACATTGTTAAAAATTACTTAGTGAAAAATACTTAGTAAAAAATACTTTGTGAAAAATACTTAGTAAATAATACTTAGTAAAAAATACTTAGTGAAAAATACTTAGTGAAAAATACTTAGTAAAAAATACTTAGTGAAAATTAACTTGTAAAAATTTACAATGTAAAAATAAGTTGTAAAAAAATAAACTCATTAAAATTAGTCATGAAAGGGAATGTAATGGAAAGAAAAATCCTTAAAAATAAGTTTTATTTATATTTAACGGAGTTCTTTGCCGGTATGTCAGTAATGGCTGTAGAATTAGGTGCAAGTAGGTTACTTGCGCCTTATTTTAGTTCCTCTCAAATTGTATGGACCATAATAATCGGAACCATAATGATTGCGATGGCGTTGGGGAATCTTTATGGCGGAAGATATGCAGATAAAAATCCTGATCCGGATAAGCTTTATTCACGTATTATTATTGCGGCGCTTTGGATTGCATTGATTCCGGTGGTCGGAAAGTACATTATAATCGGCATTTCAGCCTTACTCATATTTTCGATAAATAATAATTTTCTTATAATTGCAGGTTTTATTTCCTGTATGGTGGTTTTTGTTTTTCCGTTATTTTTACTTGGAACGGTAACGCCTTCCCTTGTAAAATTCAGTATGGACAGCCTGGATGACAGCGGTCAGGTGGTAGGAAAGCTAAATGCCTCGAATACCATAGGTAGCATTATCGGAACCTTTGTTCCGACGTTTATAAGCATTCCCGCTGTCGGAACTTCGATTACATTTTTAATATTTGCAGGAATACTTCTAATCATTGCAATTATATATTTCGTGAGTGAAAAGCCGCATATTAGTAAGATTAAAAAGGTGCCGATAAGCATTTTTATATTTATTCTTTGTTGTATATTCGGCCACAATAACAGTTTTGCATTTTGGCAAAATAACTTAACATATGAGGGCGAATCGGTGTATAATTATTTGCAGGTATATGAGAATGATTCCGAGGTATATCTTTCAACAAATGTGCTTTTCGGTGTGCAGTCCGTGTATCTTAAAGATAAGTCACTTACCGGAATGTATTATGATTATGCTATGGCAGCGCCTTATATGGCCGGGATTCATGAGGGCGGTAGCGACTTCGGTAGTGCCGGAGAGACTATGGTTGATACAGATAATGGCAGCGACTCTATAGTCACAAATTCTGACGCAAGCAGAGCCGGGGAGGCTTTGGTTGATAATTATAATGGTGGTAGTGACTCCTCGGTTATAAATAATGATGAAAGTGGTGCCAAAGAGGCTTCAGAGTTCAATATATTAGTCCTCGGCAATGGTACCGGCACCTATGCGACCCAGTGTAAAAGATATTTTCAAAATGTAAATATTGAGGGCGTTGAAATCGATGAAAAAATCACCGCACTGGCCGAAAAATATTTTGATTTACCTGAGGATGTAAATGTTACTACCTACGACGGAAGAGCTTATTTAAATGCATCAGATAAGACATATGATGTTATTATGGTTGATGCTTATCAGGATATTACGATACCTTTTCAGATGTCTACCCTGGAATTTTTTGACCTGGTTAATAAGCATCTTAAAAAGGATGGTGTCATGATTGTAAATATGAACATGCGTTCAGGTGATGATGGCAGCATAAATGAATATCTTTCGGATACTATCTATAAGATATTTAAAAATGTGTATACCGTAGATGTTCCCGGATCTACCAATAAGGAGCTTTTTGCTTCTAATAACCCGGATTTTATTGAGAGATTGGATATTAATAATGCCAGGGAAACCGATTTATCTTTAAAGGCATTGATTAGTAACATTAAGGCAAGTCTGGTAAAATATGAGCCTTCCGGAGAATTATCCCTGCTTACGGATGATAAGGCTCCGGTTGAACTCCTTGGTATGAAGGTTATAGATGAAATTATAAAAAATGAAACTGAATATTATAAAAATATTTATGAAGAAAAAGGACTTTCGGGTCTTATGGATGAGCTTGGATAATTAAGGCTTTTAAAGATTTATAAATAGGCTTGAATAAATAGAGATTAAAAGATTGATGAATGAGATAGGATAAAAAGGACTTTCAAAAATTATGAATAAGTTTGTATAAAAAGGACTTTCAAGATTTATAAATAGGCTTGGATAAATAGAAAATATAAGATTGATGAATGAGTTTTGGTAAAAACTTTCGGGCATAATGAATAAGATTGTTTATAAAAAGTTTTATTTGGGAGGCATTATATGTTTGAAGAATTTATAATCAGAGACAGATTATTCAAGGAAGAAAATATGTTTAACAGGGTTTTAAAGTTTTCGGAAAACGAAAATCTTGAACAAACCAAAAAGGCGCTATATTTTATGCGTGATTCTCATAACGGACAATTTAGAAAAAGAAGTAAATATACTAAAACCAGAATCCAATACATCAGTCATCCGCTTATGATGGCTTGTCATGCTCATGCATTGGGAATTAATGAAGATAATATATTGGCATCGATTTTACTGCATGATGTTTGCGAAGATACTCATGTAACGGTGGAGGAGCTCCCGTTTTGCGATGAGGTTAAGGAAATAGTGGGGCTGCTTACATTTGAGTACAGGGAAGGACTTACAAAGAAGGAATGTCAGGATATTTATTATAAAAACATTAAAAAGAACAAGAAAGCCTGCCTGGTAAAGGTTCTCGACCGATGTAATAATGTTTCGACTATGGCATCAAGCTTCGAAGATAAGAAGATGCAGGAATATATACTTGAAACAGAAGAATACATATTTCCGCTTATAGACGAGTTAAAATTCAATTATGAAGAATATTACGATACTGTTTTTATTGTGAAATATCATATTTTAAGCGTGATTGAGAGTATTAAATGTATATTGGCATCAAAAAATTAATATGAAAACATCTTTAATTTTTAATAATACTTAAAGAAAAATTAATCTAATTTTCATCCATTTATCAAAAAGTTGTGGTATATTATCGCAGAAGCGTAAGCGAAGCAGGAATAATTTTTTATGCTTCCGAATACGTAAACTGAAGTTTGTCTGTTACGGTAAATATTTACTGAATTGTATGATGCATAAGACAAAAACAGACATATACTTAATATGAGAGGAAGATTATTATGGTTAAAAACAGAATTAAAATTTTGAGTTTGATTCTTGCAGGTACTTTTTTTACCGGAAATGTATTTTCCGGCGCTGCATTTGAAAATGTTACCAAGGTTGCAACTGCGGTGGAAACAGATGATGAGGATTTGAACAGTGACAGTTCCGAGATAGTGGATCCGGATCTTAATTCGAATAATTCATCAAATGCAACATATACCGACGATACGACAGATTCAACTGCGGCGACAGAGGCACCAACACCGACACCGACCGATACATTTGTAAATAATTCAAACGGAGTTTCAATTGATGATGAAGAGGAAAACAGTACTATTGTAACTCCGGGTGATGCGGATACAACAACTACAGAGGAGCCGGTGGTAGATACTTCATTTACACCTTATATTTCATTCGGTGACAGCCTGAATGCTTCCGAGAAGGCTACTGTTATGAAGCTTCTCGGGGTGACTGATGCGGATCTTAGTTCGTACAAAGTTATTTATGTCAGCAATAAAGAGGAATATGAATATCTCGGAAATTATATTTCAAAGGCGCAGATCGGTTCGAGGGCACTTTCATCCGTTAAGGTTGTTAAAACCGAGGACGGAGAGGGTATAAAGGTTACAACCTACAATATCAATTATTGTTCTGCTGCAATGTATCAAAATGCTTTGATCACGGCAGGTATTGAGGATGCTAGTGTTACGGTTGCGGGTCCGTTTTCGTTGTCTGGAACGGCTGCACTTGTAGGTGCGATGAAATCCTATTCGGCAATGACAGGTGAAGATATCTCCAAAACAACTATGAATACAGCTACAGAAGAGCTTATTACAACCGCGGAAATAGCCGAATCAATCGGTGATACAGCTAAAGCTACGGAGCTTATTGCAGCTACAAAGCAGAAGCTTTTTGAGGATCAGCTTTCATCCGAAACGGATATCAGGGATGCGCTCGCTGTTTGTTCAGATGCTTTGAAAGTTAATCTTACGGAAGAGGATCAGAAGAAGATTGTAGATCTTATGATGAAGATTAAGGATGAAAATGTAGATGTCAATGCAATAAAAGAACAGGCTAAGAATATTTATGACAAGCTTAAGGACTCCGGTATTGATTTTAAGAATATTGATACTACTGAGCTTAAGGAAAAAACAGGCGGTTTTTTTGCAAATATATTTAATGCAATAAAGGATTTCTTTACCGGATTATTCGGATAATTTGTTGATCTTAAAGAAATGAAAAAAAGGGTTGACAATAGTATTAACTTTGTGTAAAATACTATCTGTTGTGTTTGAGGCGAAAGAGCTTCGGGTGCAGAAAATGTTGATATGAATGTCAACCTTATAGGGGCATAGTTCATCGGTAGAATAAGAGTCTCCAAAACTCCAGAGCTGGGTTCGATTCCTAGTGCCCCTGTTATTTTAAGACCTAAATGGCCGGGTAAGGCTGTTTAGGTTTTTTTGTTATATATATTGTAAATCAATATAAAACAACTCGAAGCTTTTATGAAAATTACAATGATTAAAAAAAAGGTTTAATTAAAAAGATTATATTTGGTATAATTTATAATATCTTAGAAATGATAGTTAAAGTATAATTTTTAGTATGTAGGAGGATAAATATGAATTCCAGAAAAAGTATATATGACATAAAATCATTTTATAGTAAGGGTGCCGAGCATAAAGCAGGTTATAAAGGTATGAGATATCTCATCAGAAAGAGCGTACAGGACGAGGAAACTTCATTGGAGGTTTGTATTTGGCCGGAGCCTTTTTGTTTTGAGAAGACGGATGATTCCAAAAAGGAATTTTCCTATTTTGATTTTACCGAAGAGGGGCTCGATGAGGCTTATGAGTGGATTGTAAGCAAGTGGGAGAGCGACTATTCGGAAAAGGCATAAATGTTTATGGATACGGTGGTGTATGGAATCAGAAGAGTTATAATTTAGCGGATTACAGGTTGCATTAGTATGGATTTGTAAGTAAGCAGGAGAGAAACTGTTATCAAAAATGTATAATGCAAACGGGGGTTAAGATATGAGAAAAGAAGAGCGTATAAAAATCATAATAGAGCGGTTAAATAATGAGTACGGCGATAAGGTAAGGGTCTATCTTAATCATGAGAATGCCTGGCAGCTTCTGGTTGCGACGATATTAAGTGCCCAGTGCACGGATGACCGCGTAAATATTGTAACTAAGGACCTGTTCAGGATATATCCGACCTTGGAGGATTTGGCAAATGCAGATATAAAGGAGCTTGAGAAGGTAATTCATTCTACGGGCTTTTACAGTGCAAAGGCAAAGAATATCAAGGGTACGGCCGGTATTCTGGTGGAAAAATATAACGGCGAAGTGCCTACTGATATCGAAAGCCTGACTTCGCTTCCGGGTGTTGGAAGAAAGACAGCAAATGTTGTAAGAGGTAATATTTATAATATTCCTTCAATAGTTGTGGATACCCATGTTAAGAGGGTTTCAAAGCGACTCGGCATTACGAAAAATACCGATCCCGTTAAGGTTGAATTTGACCTTATGAAAGCGCTTCCTAAGGAACAATGGATTGCATGGAACATTCAGATAATTGCTCTGGGGAGAAGCATATGTAAGTCCCAGAGGCCAAAGTGCGAGGAATGCTTTCTTAAGGATGTATGCAAAAAAGTGGATGTTGCAAATAACTCTAAAAAGTAAATTATTGTGAAAATGCTATGATTAAAACCTGATTTATAAGACAAAAGTTTTATAAATCAGGTTTTTTAATATAAGTAAAAGGTTGATAAATAAGGATTTATAGGGGGATTTTAATAATCCGGTATATATAGTATGAAAAATAGATAAGAAAAAATGAATTTGAAAATCATTCTCAATTTCCTTGACAACATTGTTTAATAAGGTTATAATCGATTGTGCTCAAACGGGGATTTCTCATATATATCAAGAATTTCTGCGTTTTACAAAAATAAAGGAGGTAAGGGTCATGCTCGATTATAAGAATAAAATAATGGCATTTGTGTTAATTTCAATTATTGTGATAACGAGCATGGTTTCTGAATTTTTTATTGCGGAAGAATTCGAACATGACTGTTGCGGCGAGGATTGTCCGGTATGCTCTGTATTGGAGTGTTGCGATAATATTATTCACCGTCTGTGGGATGGTGGGATTATATTTTTCTTTTGCATTTTTTTGGCATTCGTGGCAACAGTAAAAATATTGCCTTTTATTTGCAAATTTGAAAGAAAAACACTTGTTTCGGTTAAGGTAAGGCTTGATAATTGAATTGTTTTTTGATAAGAAATTTTGATAAAAAAGCTTTGATATTAAATTTTAATATAAAAAAGATGTTTTTATAAGAAATTTTGATATGAAATAAAGAAGCATTGGTGGAAACCGGGATTATATGGATAATATACGGATGTCAGTTACATTTTAATAATTCATATAATTCTGAACTAATATTATGAATACAGGTTTAAGATTTTTAATATACGGAAAGAAATCATTTTAATTACGGTCATATGTTATATGGCTTACGGAGGATTAATTCAATGAAAAGATATACAATACTTTTAATGTCAATACTTATTGCGGTGGCGTGTCTTACTGCATGTTCACAGAATTCGAAATCAGGTGCTTCCGGTGCAAACGGTGCAGGCGGAAGTGATAGTGATAAAATTCAGATTGTAACAACCATTTTCCCGGAATATGACTGGGTTAATGCTGTTTTAGGAGATAAGGCAGATAATGCAGAGGTTACAATGCTTCTTGATAATGGCGTGGATCTTCACAGTTATCAGCCGACAGCAGATGATATTATGAAGATTTCAACCTGCGATTTATTTATATATGTTGGCGGTGAATCTGACGGATGGGTCGAGGACGCACTTCGGGAATCTGTAAACAAGGATATGGTGGTTATCAATCTTCTTGATACACTTGGTGACAGTGTTAAGGAAGAGGAGATTGTTGAAGGTATGGAAGGCCACGATCATGAGCACGAACATGAGCACGAGGAAGATGCCGAGCATGCAGAGGATGCCGACCACGAAGAAGACGCCGACCATGCAGAGGATGCTGATCACGAAGAAGATGCCGACCATTCAGAGGATGCTGATCACGAAGAAGATGCCGAGCATGCAGAGGATGCCGACCACGAAGAAGACGCCGACCATGCAGAGGATGCCGATCACGAAGAAGATGCCGAGCATGCAGAGGATGCCGATCACGAAGAAGATGCCGACCATGAGCATGAAGAGGGCGAGGAGCACGAGCATGATCATGAACATGAAGGTCCTGAATATGATGAGCACGTATGGCTTTCACTTAAGAGCAGTGCAATCCTTGTAAATGCAATATCAGACGCTATCCAGGGAATAGATAAGGACAATGCCGATGCATATAAGGCAAATACAGAAAGCTACATTAACGAAATCAACGCTCTTGATGCGGAGTATGCTGATGCGGTTGCAAATGCAAATGTTAAGACTCTTCTTTTCGGAGACCGTTTTCCATTCAGGTATATGACGGATGATTATGACCTTGAATATTTTGCTGCATTTGTAGGATGTTCCGCAGAAACAGAAGCAAGCTTTGAAACCATTACATTCCTTGCTGAAAAGGTGGATGAGCTTTCGCTTAAGAGTGTTCTTACAATTGAGACATCTGACCAAAAGATTGCAAATACAATTATAGAGAATACCGAATCGAAAGACCAGAAGATTCTTACATTGGATTCACTTCAATCAACTACTTCAGAGGATGTAAAGAACGGTGTTACATATTTATCGGTTATGAAGGATAATTTAGAGGTCCTTAAGGAAGCTTTACAATAAAAGACTGCTGTATAAGTAGCTTATGATAAAATGGCACATTAGGGGTGTAAAAATAACCCCTGATGTGCTATTATATTTTAGGAAATATTTAATGGACTATATATTATAAAGTTCGCTGTGAAAAAATGGGTCAAAGAAAAAAGGCTCAAACGAACTTTGAAAATATTTATGGAGGAAATATAGATGAATTTAAAGAAAATGACCGGTTTATTGTTATGTGGATGTCTTATATTGTCAATTACCGGATGCTCGGGGAGCAGTGGGTCCGGCGGTCACGCTAATAAGAAAAATAACGTAGAACAGGCTTTGGAGGAAGGGGTTAAGGAAGCTGAAGGTTCTTCAGGTGATGGCAGTGAAGATGAAAATGCATCGTCGGCCGGAGATACAATCGATGATACTTCAGGCGAAACCATAAATCCCGATGATATAGATTTAAGCGATGGGATGTCGGTTGATGATATGACAGGTGGTACGGTTGATTCTAATGAGAATTTAGCAACTGAAGATGTAACCGGAGGAACTAAAGGCGTTGATGTTGATTTGACAAAGCTTTCGAGTACTATGGTTTATTCCGAGGTATTTAATATGGTAAATCAGCCGGATAGTTATATTGGCAAGATTATAAGGATGGAAGGTACATTTGCTCTATATAAGGATGAGGCAACAAAAAAGACTTATTTTGCCTGTATCATTCAGGATGCAACTGCTTGTTGCCAGCAGGGAATTGAGTTTGAGCTTACAAAGGATTATAAATACCCTGACGATTATCCGAAGGAAGGGAAGAATATCAAGGTAGAAGGTACATTTGATGTTTATGAAGAAGACGGAATGCCTTATTGTACACTGAGGAAAGCGAAGCTTCTTTGATATTCAAAGGTATTCCTTAGTCCGCTTCGCTATTTGCTTATAATACAGGGCGCTTCTTGTCTTGAAATCTCCCGTGTATCAAGACCTGCGCCTTCACTGCTTAGAGGTGGGGGATTTCTATTGTTGCGTTAAAATAGCGTTAAAATGTACAATAAAACCCTTGACTATTCGTGTATAAAATAATAAAATTTACGTTTAAAGGGTTCATTTTAATCTTTGACGAACCTTGTAAATATATTATTTAGGAGAGTAAAATATGAATTTTTTTAAGAAGAAAAACCAGAAGAAGATAGCAATCGTTATTTGCGCCATTTTAGCAGCAGCTATGGTAATTACATCTTTTTCGGCATTCTTTTAATAAATCCTTAAATGAGGGTAGAAGTAAAATATGAGTAAAAAAATATTATTGGTTGTTATATTTATAGCAGGATGTCTTGGAATGGTTGCTCTTATCGGATTCGCAGGTGTTTATAATTCCTATGATTTAGGAAACAGTAAATATATTTGCGATGGAATAAGTATATCCGGTGTGGATGTTGGCGGAATGACAGTCGATGAAGCTAAGGTTGCGGTTTCGAGTTATGTTTCCGGTGTTTCAGAGACTGAAGTTCAGGTTATTGTTAATAATGATACCTTTGTGGCTACATTTGGGGCACTCGGGTTTGAATATTCTGATGATTCTTATGAAGAAAATGCTTTTGAAGTGGGAAAAAAAGGAAGCATTTTTGAGAAAATTACAGAGATTTCCAATGCTGAAAAGGGTAAAATATATTATGATTTGGACTTTTCTATAAATGAAAAGGTTCTTACTAAATTTATTAAAAGAGAGTGTAAAAAATATAACATAAAAGTTAAGAATTCTACACTTAAATTTGAAAACGGAGTTTTAACTGCGACCAAGGAAAAAAGCGGCGTTGCCGTCAATGTAAAAGATTCCAAAGAGGATTTTTTAAATGTTTTAAATGATGCTTTGGTGAATCTTGACAGTTCAAATAAGGTGGAGCAGGGGATTACATTGCAGGCCGTTTGCAAGGTGGTTGAGCCTGAATATACCAAGGCTCAGTTAAAGGAATGTAACGACCTTTTGGGTTCATTCGATACATCTTATGCTACTTCTACGCCTGAAAGGGCGACTAATGTTGAGGTAGCGGCCGGCAGGATAAACGGAACGATTCTTTACCCGGGCGATACATTTTCAACTATTAAAACCATAAAGAAGAGGACTGTTAAAAACGGTTATAAGAAGGCTGCTGAGTATTCAAACGGTAAGGTTGTCGACGGAATAGGCGGAGGAGTTTGCCAGGTGGCTACTACACTTTACAATGCCGTTATAAATGCAGAACTTGAGGTTAAGGAGCGAAAGCCACATCAAATGGTGGTTTCCTATGTTCCTGTTGCGAGGGATGCGGCGATTTCCGGAGATGTACAGGATTTTAAGTTTGTAAATAACCTTGAATACCCTGTCTATATAGTTGCACAGGCTTCGGGTGGGCTTTTAAAATTCGATATTTACGGACATGAGACAAGGGCTGAGGACAGAACGATTTCTTTTGACACCGAGATTATTGAGACTTATGAGCCCGGTGAGTCGGTTGAAGAGGTTGATGAGACTAAGCCTGTCGGTTACAGGGAGGTTACCCAGACTGCTCATACGGGTTATAAGGCTAAGCTTTGGAAATATGTTTATGTAAATGGTGTTCAGGTGGAAAAAATAGAGGTTAATACATCTGAATATAATGCAGTTCCGGAATATATAACCGTTGGTCCGGGTGGTACAACCGGTGAAGAAGAGAGCACTGCTTCAGCTTCGCCTGAAAGCACTGCGGCAGCAGATGATACAACATCAAATACCGGAACTACTGCAACTACAGCACCTTCCTCAACAAAGACACCTACCGCGACAAAGGCACCTGCCGCGACAAAGGCACCAACTGATAATTCTAACGAGACAACCACTGAAGATACTACGGATACTGAACTTACGGAATCTGAGGAGAGTGGAGCCTGATGAAGGATTTAACTAAAAAGGAAACATTGATTTCCGGGGAAAGTGTTATAATTACAGGTATTGCAGGGCTTTCATATGCGGGACTTGAGGCTCGGAGGCTTATTAAAAAACCGTTTGAGAGGGTTAAGACATCTTTGTTAAATGAAAATATTTTAAAAAATATTATTGATAAAAGAATAAGTTTTTTTGAAAATCTTAATCAACATTCGGATTTGTTTTACAGGGAGCTTTCAAAGGAAGAGGATGCGGTATTTGAATTTACGGATGTAAGCATTTACGATGCACTTTGGGAGTTCGCTGCATTTTACAATAAAGGAATATTAATTAAGCATGAGAGGTTTATGATTCCGGAGGATTTAATCGAGTTTTATGAATATGTTGATGAAAATCCTTTTCTTTGCGAAGATGAGAGGTTTTTTATCATAGCTTCGAAAACCCCTGATATGCTTATGGACAAGTTGGATTCATACGGAATTTATTCGCAGGTGATTGGGTATGTCAATAAAAGTAAGGATAGGAAAGTGGTTGTTGGAAACCAGGAACGCTTTCTTACACCTGTGAGAAAATAATAAATCACACATTATATCATTTAAGGAGGAAAATCATGAAGAAGGAAATACTTGATCTTATTAGCCAAAACAGTCGTATTCACAACAGTGAGATAGCGGCGATGACAGCGAGCACTGAGGAAGAAGTGGCCAGAGAAATTAAGGAAATGGAGAACTCGAAGGTGATTTGTGGATATCCTACTCTCATAAACTGGGATAATACCGATTGTGAGAAGGTTACCGCCCTTATTGAAATTAAGGTTACTCCACAAAGAGATATGGGCTTTAATAAGGTGGCCGAGAGAATTTATAAGTTCGAAGAGGTTGAAAGTGTTTACCTTATGTCAGGTGGTTTTGACCTTACCGTAATTATTGAAGGAAAGAGCATGAAGGAGGTTTCACGTTTTGTTACCGAGAAGCTTTCTACTCTTGAGTATGTTACCAGCACAGCGACATATTTTGTGTTAAAGAAATATAAGGAACATGGAATAATTATGGAAGATGAAAAGAATAAATCGGAAAGGATGTTGGTTACACCATGAGAAATCCATTATCAAGTAAAGTAACACCTATTAAGCCTTCAGGAATCAGAAAGTTTTTTGACATTGTTAGTGAGATGGATGATGCCATTTCCCTTGGTGTTGGAGAGCCTGATTTTGATACTCCATGGCATATAAGAGAAGAAGGAATATACAGCTTAGAACAGGGCAAAACATTTTACACTTCTAATTCAGGTTTAAAGCCGCTTAAACAGGAGATTTGCAATTATCTGGACAGAAGATTCGGATTAAAATATGACTACAATACAGAAGTATTCGTAACAGTAGGAGGTAGTGAGGGTATTGACCTGGCGCTTCGTGCCATGCTTGACGAGGGAGATGAGGTGCTTTTGCCACAGCCTAGTTACGTTTCTTATGAGCCGTGTATTACGCTTGCAGATGGTGTTCCTGTTATTATAGAGCTGAAGGAAGAGGATGAATTTAAGCTTACAAAGCAGCAATTATTGGATGCTATTACAGATAAAACTAAGATCCTTATTATGCCATTCCCTAATAATCCTACAGGTGCAATTATGACAGCTGAAGAATTAAAGGATATAGCTGAGGTATGTGTGGAGAAGGATTTGTATGTTTTATCGGATGAAATATATTCAGAGCTTACATATAAGGGAAATCATGTATCTATTGCTTCACTTCCGGGAATGAGGGAAAGAACAATTGTTATAAACGGATTTTCAAAATCTTATGCTATGACAGGTTGGAGACTAGGTTATGTATGCGGTCCTGAGATTATAATTGAGCAGATGCTTAAAATACATCAATTTGCAATTATGTGTGCACCTACAAACAGCCAGTATGCAGCTGTGGAGGCGCTTAGAAACGGCGATTCCGATGTTGAGAAAATGCGTGTTTCGTATAATCAGAGAAGAAATTATCTGATGAAGGAATTTAAGGAGATGGGGCTTGATTGCTTTGAGCCGTTCGGTGCATTTTACGTATTTCCAAGCATAAAGAAGTTTGGAATGTCCTCTGATGAGTTTGCTACAAGACTCCTTAAGGAGGAAAAGCTTGCTGTTGTTCCGGGTACTGCTTTTGGTGATTGCGGTGAGGGCTTCCTTAGAATTTCCTATGCATATTCTATTGATGATCTTAAAAATGCGCTTGTTGCCCTTAAGAGATTTATCAGCAGATTGGAAGTAAAGGAATAGTATTTGTATTTTTAATACTTTTTCGTGTTGATGACAGAAAAAAATGTGATAAAGAGGTCTTTTTATGTTTAATATAGTACTTCTGGAGCCGGAGATACCTTCAAATACAGGAAATATAGGTAGAACCTGTCTGGCTACCGGAACCAGGCTTCATTTAATCGAGCCGATGGGATTTAAGATTAATGATAAAGAATTAAAAAGAGCGGGGCTGGATTATTGGAAGGATTTGGATTGTAAGATTTATGATTGTTATGAGGATTTTCTTGAACAGAATCCTGATGCCTTAAATAATATGTTTTTTGCAACTACTAAGGGGAAAAACAGATATTCGGATGTGGATTTTAAGGATAATTCTTATATCATGTTTGGTAAGGAGAGTGCCGGAATTCCTGAGGAAATTCTGATTGAAAAAAAGGATAAATGTATCAGAATACCGATGGGAGAGGGGATTCGTTCACTGAATCTTGCTAACTCTGTTGCGGTTGTTCTTTATGAAGCACTTAGACAAAATGATTTTTTGGGGCTTCAGACAGAGGGTGAACTTCACAGATTAAAGTGGAATGATTAAGATAAGTGTTAAATTTAAGATGCTTTGTTGAGTCATTATATAGTTGTGTGAAAAAATATAACTCAGTCGGAGAAATTATCTACATCAGGGCTCCGGTGAGAGAGGCTCTCGAGCAGGTCTTTACATACATTTAGATGTTTGATTTGTGTAAAAGATTACATTTTATAAAAAAAGAGCTTTAAAGCTATATCATAATTACTTATGGTTATTGGCTTTAAGGCTCTTTGTTTTATGTTTTATTAAAAATTTTATTTATCTGTCCGGTGATAATTAATCAGGTCTGTTTGCAAGCTCCATAGCTGCTTCATATTCAAAATCACCGATTGTCTTAGTCATAGTAAAGGCTTCCATAACATCTACATCGTAAATATGTCCGTCTTTATAACCTACAAGGCGGTTCTTCTTGCCTTCGTCAATAATTTTAACAGCATAGGCGCCCATTAATGAAGCATAAACTCTGTCGCGAGCAGTAGGTGTGCCACCACGTTGAACATGACCTAAAATAGTAGCACGGGTTTCGATACCTGTTTCTTTCTCGATTCGCTCGGCAAGTTCGTTGGAATGACCTACACCTTCAGCATTAACAATAATTTGATGTGTTTTGCCTTTTGCTTTATTTTTCTTGATGGTATCAATAAGTTTGTCGTAATTGTTATCAAATTTTTCAGGAAGAAGAATTTCCTCAGCGCCATTAGCTATACCACACCAAAGAGCTATATAACCTGCAGAACGTCCCATAACTTCAACAACACTACAACGATCATGGGAATTAGAGGTTTCACGAAGCTTATCAATAGCTTCCATTGCTGTATTAACAGCTGTATCAAAACCGATTGTGTACTCGGTATAAGCTATATCTAAATCAATTGTTCCCGGAAGACCGATAATATTAATACCGAACTTAGAAAGATTCTTAGCTCCTGTAAATGAACCGTCACCACCAATAACAACCAAATGTTCGATTCCAAGTTCTTTACAAATCGCAGCAGCTTTCATCTTACCTTCCATAGGTCTGAATTCAGAACTTCTGGCAGTAAAAAGGAATGTACCACCGTGCTGGATTTTTTCGGAAACATCTCTAAAATCTAATTTTTTGATTTCTCTATTTAAAATACCATTGTAACCGTGAATTATACCATATACCTCATACCCCTTGGAAATACCGGCTCTCACAACAGCTCTGATCGCTGCATTCATACCCGGTGCATCACCGCCACTGGTAAGAATAGCAATTCGTCCTTTAATTTCACTCATTTCAAAATAACCTCCGTAAGAAAAAACTATTTAGACCTTCCGATACATTTTATATGTAAATTGTAAGTTTTTCAATAGTAAATTTATATTATTTATAAAATTGTGAGGTTTTGATAATGCTTTGATGGGGTCCTTAATTAAAATAATGTTAAAAATCTAAAAAAAAAATTAAATATTTTAAAT
>JAILOA010000116.1 GCA_024691065.1 Lachnospiraceae bacterium
ATCGTTCGTCTGACAATACATTTTATTCCTCATCATCGGCCTGGCAGTTGATAACGACTGCTCTGTGGGCTACTCCGGCGATAGGCCAGATAATCCATGTAATATGCCACTGGAATGTAAGGAAACTTACAATCAGGTATATACAAGTCATGGTTGGCCAGTATAATTCAACGACTGACTGTGCAGTTTTACTCTTGTATTTAATAGGTTTTTCAGGCTCATTGCTGTAGCTTCCCGCAATGGTCTTAATGTCGTTCAGCTTCAAAAGCTTATCAAATCCACTGCTGACTTTGTTTGCATAAACAATCAGGAATACGCCGATTCCAACCAGCAAAAATATCATCGAAGCACCGATTTCGTCCTCAAATCTACTGAATAGAATTGTCGGAACCCAGCATATGATGCAGAGTATTATTCCGAGTGTTACGCAAATGGCTCTGATGGCCTCAAAGCTTCTTCTTCTCTCTTTTACATAGCTTGCGGTACTCATATCAATTCTGCATAGTTCGCGATTCATAAATTTCCAATCGCTGTCCACAAAGCTGCTGAAAACTATGGATCCGACGCCCAGTGCAATTATGATAAACATGACCCCGGCACCCATGTCACTTCTGTTAAATGTATCAAAAATTATAGGTGCTGCAACTGAAATAATGCAGAGCATAATCCCCAATGCAAGAAACATAGCCTTTTTGGTTCTGTTTGAAATAAATGCTTTGACGTCCTCGAGTGAGATATGCATACTTGGAATATCAGCCTCTTTCCCATGAACCTCCTCAACTTCCTTGGTGAGACCAAGGTCATCCGCAAGCTCATCAAGATTACCAAATTCCGAAATAACCGTACCTACGGCAGTGTTTTCATTTTCACCTTCTTCAATAAGCTCGTTATATTTATCCTCCATCATCTGCAAAAGCTCTGATTTGGCTTTCCGAACTTCGGGAGTGTTAGGCATATTAGCGAACATTGCATCTAAGTAATTCTTAATAGTTTCCATAATTAATCTCCTCTATAATTTAATTAATTTAAATCTTATTCATTATTGTCTGTTCGTATTTGGATTGATTTATAGTATAATGAATTATAAAAACAGTCAACCCTTCAATCCTGATTTGCAATATAATTAGCAATTACTTTTTCATTTCTCAAGTGTGATGAAATTTTGATTATTTTCAATTCTCATATGTAATGAATTTTTGGATTTTTTCAATTCTCTTGTGTAATGAATTTTTGGATTTTTCAATTCTCATATGTAATGAATTTTTGGATTTTTCAATTCTCTTGTGTAATGAATTTTTCAATTACTTCTTTGGTTAATTCCCATTCATCGCATTTGGTTTTGTAATATTCGCGTCCGTTTTCCGTTATTTGATAATAGGTTCGTTTTTTTCCGCCTCCTGATTCATCGGGTGATACCACAAACGATTCGATATATCCATTTTTTTCCATTCTTGTAAATGCAGAGTAGAGCGTCGTTTCCTTGATGACATATTTCTCATCGCTAATGGTTTTGATTTCCTTGGAAATCTGATATCCATAGGATGGCTCTTTCATAAGAATGAAAAGGATGATGGTATCGTTGTAGCCGCGGATTACATCGCTACTGATTTCAACCATATAAACCTCCTTATATTTGTGCTTTGAAATTTATAGTTCCGATATGGCTTGGAGAATTGCTTGAAAAATATAATGTTTTGAAAAACTTAATTGGCAATTCTCCCAAAAGACAACCTGACGAAGTCAGGTTGTCTGTTTTCTCCCAAAGGACAACCTAACGAAGTCAGGTTTTCCGATATCAGGAGAATTCATTTGTAAAAGTAAAATTAAATGATATTTGCAGATGAATTCTCCCAAAGGATAACCTAACGAAGTTAGGTTATCCGATTACTACGACAGTCGTACTATGTCTGACAAAGTAAATATACTACGACAGACGTAGGAAGTCAACCCCCTTTTTTATTTTTTTTAAAAATTTATTTAAAAATATTCAAAAAATCCTACTTGACTCTTGTATATGTGCGTGAGAAAATAATCAAAACAATGTATGTGATATGCGTATTTGTACCGTATGAAATAGACAGCAAAAAATCAGGAAGTTAGCAAAAACGTATGAAAAATCTCGATAAAGGAAATTTATATGAAAAAGATATTTATTTTATGGATAGGAGTTCTTATGGCAATTAGTTTATTTGGATGTGGAAAAAAGGTTGTTAAAACCGGTGAATGTGGCGATTCTATCACGTGGGAATATGATAGTCACTCGAAAACCCTTACTATTGAGGGAAGTGGGGAGATGGTTACTCCCGAAAAATTTATGTGGAGTGACTATTCCATAAAAAAGCTTGTGATTTCAGAGGGGATTACCTCGATTGCGGGCGAGGCATTTTATGGTAACAAGAATTTGAAGGGCGAATTAAAGCTTCCTGAGAGCCTGAAGAAAATAGGAGAGTTTGCATTTTACGGATGCGAAAATCTCACCGGAACGCTTACGATTCCGGATTCGGTGGAAACCATCGAAGGCTACTCTTTTATACGTTGTACGGGATTTGACAAAATTAAGCTTCCGGCTTCGCTGAAAACTATAGGGGATGAGGCATTTTCCGACATGGAAAATGTAACCGGCGAGCTTGTTTTGCCCGATAATCTTACAACCATTGGGCGAAGTGCATTTTATGCCTGCAAAAAACTTACCGGTGATTTGATTTTGCCGGATTCGGTTACCGGAGTGGGGGCGTATGCATTTTCACAATGCGGCTTTGATGGCAGGCTTCAATTATCAAAAGGATTGACTGAAATTCCTTCGAATTGTTTCAATTACTGCGAGGCATTTAAGGGGGATATTGTTGTTCCTGGGAATGTAGAGGTCATTGATGAGCAAGCCTTTGTTGGCTGTTCCTTTGATGGGCAACTCATTCTCTCGGATGGACTAAAGAAAATCAAGAAATATGCATTTTCCAGTTGCAAAAACCTTAGCGGAGAGCTTAATATTCCCGATACCGTAACATACATTGGGAATTCTGCATTTTCCTATGATAAGCAATTGACAGCTTTGAAGCTTCCTTCGAATTTGAAATATATCTGCTCGCAAACATTTTCCGGATGCAATGCGATGACCGGAAAGCTTACGCTTCCTGCGGGGCTTTTAATAGTGGGCGATATGGCATTTGCGGGAACTGCTATAAGTGGGGAGCTGGAATTTCCTGAAACCCTTACCTGCATTGGAAAGTCGAGCTTTTCGCAGTGCAAGAATCTGACAGGTTTGGGCGATTTCCCGGATTCGCTTTTAAATATAGAGCAAAATGCATTCGCCGACTGTTCGTCTATCACAGGTGAGTTAGTTATTTCAGATAATGTATATTCGGTGGGGAGTGGCTCATTTTCCGGATGCACCGGAATTACGAAGGTTACATTTGGAGAAAATGTACGAAGCGTAGGAGAGGACGCATTTAAAAACTGTGAGAAGTTGAAAATGGCTGAATTTAAAGGGGTTACGGATGGGTTCACCGGTGCCGGAACCGGTTCGGGCAAGTCCACTGCACAAAATAGTGAAGATGAATCAGGTAAAAAATCTGAAGATAGCAAAGGAGAGACCGAAGGAACTTCGGCTAGCTTAAATACAAATTCTGCAAAATGGATTCCGGACTATTATACAAGCGATGAGAAAAGGTCTAGTTTCCCTGAGGGATGTAAGATTACAGCTCCGGATGGAGCGGTAAGCATTCGGGAACTTTGGGATGAGAAGATTAGGAAAAATAAGAATAAATCCTCGGATGAAGGCTCAGGAAATTCGGATGGTTCAGACTCGGGCGATGGTGATTTTGCTATGAAAGATGAACCGTATTATTGGACTCAGGCTATTACCGGCATGGAAATCTATGGCAGCGGTCATTACGCAGGCATGATTATAATGTTTGATACGGACAATACATTTAAATTACTGATTAATGGACGGAAGTACGCAAACGGGGATTTTGAAGCTGATCCAAATAATTTTGATGATACGGTTATAAAAACAGAGAGCTTTTTCTGCCGTGACGGATTTGTTCAAAATCTTCGCTATGAAAGGGGATACAATAATTGTACCAAGATTATTGGAGAGATTACATTGGATGACGGGACAACCGAAGAAATTATATTCCAGTCCGGCTCGGAAGAAGAATTATATATAGATGATTAATATGCTATACCCCGCTTTTTATGCTTTTGCATAAGGCGGGGATTTTTTGATAAAACGTGGCTTTTAATACATTTGTATTGAGCGTTTTTTGATAAAACGTGGTTTTTAATGCATTTGCATTGGGCGGGATTTTTTGATAAAACGTGGCTTTTATAAATTGAAAATAGTACAGGATTTTACCGACAGGAAAATGAATTTGATGATAGGGAAAATGTAGCGCAGTTTACCCCAAAATCCTAAATGCGTAGCGAATATGAAATTAGTGAATATTTATATTTACATATTATGAGGATATGTGATAACATTATGTTAGTTGTGGCTAACTGGCTATGATGAGGTTATAAACACAAAAAAAACATACCAAAAACCAACATGATTTACTACAAAAAAACTAAAACGTGACTTAAAACAAGATGTATTGGAGGAAAGAATTATGGATTTGAAATTTGGAGATATTCAGGAGACAGCGCTCATCCCACTTGCGATAAAAGCAAGTGAAACCGGTCGCCCGAATGCAAGAATTAAAGATGAGAAAGCAAAGGAAATAATTGATTCATTGGGTGTTGACGTGAGTAAATTTGATCCTTTCTTGTCGCATGAGGGAGTGGTTGCAAGGACTATTATGTTTAGAGAAAAACTCAAAAAAATATTTAAAAAATATCCAAAAGCAGTTGGAATTAATTTAGGGTGTGGCTTTGATGACAAATTTTCACAGGTAGATAACGGAACTCTTACCTGGTTTGATGTGGATCTTCCGGACCAAATCGAGGTTAGAAGAAGGGTTTATGAGGATAGAGAGAGGTGTACAATGCTTCCGGGAAGTGCACTTGACGATGAGTGGACAAAGCAGATTCCGAAGGCAGAGATGTATGTAATTACGATGGAAGGCGTGCTTGAGTACTTTTCAAAGGAGCAGGTAGAAACATGCCTACATATGCTTTGTGATAGTTTTCCACATGGATTTTTGCTTGCTGAGTTGCATTCACCGTTTCTGGAGAAGCACGGTAAGCACCACGATGCAGTAAAAAATACTAACGCTACATTTGGGTGGGGAACCAAGTCAGGCGAAGAGTACACTAAGCTTGAGCCGAGAATGAAGATGATTTATGAGGAAAGCTACAATAAAGAGATGAAAAAATATTCCGTAAGAGGCAAGATTTTTGCAGTTGTCGGAAAGAATATAAACAACCGACTCGCAATATTTAAGTGGTAAATCTTATTATCCATCAGGGCGAAAAGGTTGACAGAATCTTAAAATTAGTTTACTCTAAATACATACATTTTTATGTGCGTTATGCTTGTCAATGTTTAAGCAAATGACATTCCGAAAGGTATTTGTCGTAGCGTGACAAATGATATAATTTTTGAAATATTCAGTGCATAACAAACTTAGATAATAATATTTAAGAGGAGGTTCAAAAATGGACATTAAAGAAACTATCGACGATACAGTCAAAAAGCTTAAATCAGATAAGGATTTACAGAAGAAATTTATGAGCGATCCTAAGGGTGCTCTCGAGTCAATCGCAGGTGTTAAGATTCCTGATGATCAGGTTGACAAAGTAATTGATGCCATTCAGGATAAAATCAAGAATGATACCGTTAACGGCGTATTGGATAAGGTTAAGGATTTATTCTAATTTTCGGGATACCAAAGCGGGAATCTTATTTGCTTTAATTTTCCGGATACCAAAGCAGGAATCTTATTTGCTTTAATTTTCGGGGAACCAAGGCTGGAATCTTAGTTGCTTTAATTTTCCGGAAATCAAGGCGGGAATCTCCGGTAGTTCAATTACCGGGTAGTTCACATTTTGTATTTTTGATTTTAATTAAATAAGATGAAATAAAGATAGTAAAAAACCAAAAAAGGTTGGATGAAAATGATCATCCAACCTTTTTTGTGTGTTCCCCAATGAGTAAAACTATCATAAAAGGAGTAGTTATAGTCAAACCTCCGGGCTGTCGGAGCAGTTGTCAGCCCAGGTGTTGATTATAAGCGTAAGTTAAATGTCCCCAAGATGTCGACCATAGCTGTCAATAAAATGTCTGCAAAGATGTCGACCATAGTTGTAAATCAAATATCTCCCGGATGTCCACCGTAGCTGTCAATAAAATGTCTGCAAAGATGTCGACCATAGCTGTAAATCAAATATCTCCCGGATGTTCACCATAGCTGTCAGTAAAATGTCCGCAAAGATGTCGACCAAAAGAATATATTTAGCGTCCGCCCGGTCCGCTCGGTCCGCTTGAACTACCTGAGCTTGATGAGCCTGCGGTTGCCGTCTTGGAAGTACTTCCGGCTGTTACCGTGTAAGATGAGCCCTTTGTTAATGAGCTGCTTGAGTAAATAATCTGTACAGCCGAGTATGCAAGTGTATATGAATCAATTGTTTTATTGCTTGAATCCTTGATTGTAAGAGTAGATCCGGCAGAAGCACTGATTGAAAGATTAAGGTAGGTCTGGCTTCCTGAAGGAGAACCTTCGTCCATACCACTTCCTGCGGATACTGCAAGGATTGTACCGCCGTTTAGTTCAAGCGTACCATCATAATCAAGCGCCGAGTTTCCATTATTTTGAGTAGCATAAACTACTGTATTACCGCCGTTAATGTAAAGCGCTTTATTTGAATCGAGACCGTCGCCGCCTGCGTAAACATTGATGGTTCCGCCATTTATCTTAAGGTAATAGTCAGTTGATGAGCTGCTACTCTGGCTTTGACCAGGACCACCGCCCCAGTTTCCACCTTCTGTACTTTGTGAATCGCTGCCGCCGGCTGCATTCATACCATCATCGGAAGAATTAACAGTAATCTCACCACCGTTGATTGTGAGATATGCTGCCTCGAGACCTTCGTAGGATTCAGTCATATTCATTGTACAATCGTTGATTTCAAGGATGTTGTTTGCGTGTACGCCATCATCGGCAGCTGCGATTGTGAGTGTGCCGCCATTTATGTAAATGTCACCATCTGAGTGAAGTGCATCGTCTGCATAATCGGAGGTAGTAGCTTCGCCGGTATTGCTTGAGCTTGTAGTTCCGATTTCAGTTGCAGATGTATCAATAGAAATCGTTCCTGCAGTTTCTAAGATGTTTAATGTCTTGCCGGCCTTTATGCCCTTGCGGCTACCCTTGTCATCATCACTGACTTCGACTACATTTGCACCTGTTACAACTTCCATATCGGTTGGGTTGAGAGTTATAACGCCGTATGAAGCTTCGGAATCGGTATCTTCGTTCAATGTATATGAAGCGCTTATTCCATCGCCGTCTTCGGAGGTAACATCGTAAGAGCCGCCGTAGAACTCGAGCGAGCACTCGTCAACATCTATCGGATCATCAGTGGAATTGATGTCATCCTCGTCAACCGTTGTCTTGATTGCATCATCGACTGCATATACAGTCAGGTCAGCATTTGCAAAGTAGCCGTAGGTCTTTGTCTGAATTCCTACATGGCCTGCATTTATATCCAATGTAGCGTTCAGTATCTTTAAGCCTTCGGTATAATCAGTAACCTTGATGCCGGTTCCGTAGGTACTGTCAATTATAATCTTGCCACTACCATTTATTGTAAGAGGAACCTTCTTGGAGTAGATGCCACATCCATAATAGCTTTCACCGTCTGTATCGGTTGATGTTGCACCTGTCTGTGTGAGGTAGTTGGTTGTGCCTGCAGCAGCTGTAATTACTACCTTTGAAATATCGGTAGTCTTCTTAATCTTGATTACACCATCGTCGCCGTAATCCATTGAAGTTGTGCCATCACCATTATCAACTTCCTCGGAAGTGGTAGATTCAACTTCGTAATTTACGCCGTTAAGAACGATATGAACTATATCCGAAGCATTGTCTACTAATGGATATGTCTCGCTATCAACATCTACAGCGATACTCTTAGCAATCGGGTCGCTTCCGATTGTTGATACTATATATTCGCCCGGCTGATATATGGTTAACTTTCCTTTTTTGCTGATTTCATAAATGGTATTGCCTGCGGTATTTGTCATTGTTGTCTTGGTTCCAAGATTATCGGAATCAATGACGATTTCATAATATACCGGATCATCTTCTGAAGCAGATGTAAGTACATCATTAGAATCTAAGGTTATGCCCTCTGCTGAAGTGAAGCCTTCAGTGGAATATGCCGCAAGAATCGGGTCTAATGTAGCTGTCGGTTCCGGAGTGGCGGTAGCTTCTTCGGTAGCCTCAGGAGTAGCGGTAGCTTCTTCGGTAACTTCCGGAGTAGCAGTTGCTTCTTCAGTGGCTTCAGGAGTAGCGGTTGCTTCTTCGGTAGCTTCAGGAGTAGCTGTTGCTTCTTCAGTAGGCTCAGGAGTTTCTGTGACTACAGGAGTCGCCGTAGGTTTAACAGTAGGAGTCGCCGTAGGAGCAACAGTAGGAGTCGCCGTAGGAGCAACGGTAGGTGTTGCGGTAGGAGCAACGGTAGGTGTTGCGGTAGGAGCAACAGTAGGAGTCGCCGTAGGAGCAACAGTAGGTGTTGTCGTAGGAGCTACGGTAGCAGTTGTAACCGGAGTATTTGTAGCAACAGGTGTCACTACAGGAGTATCAGTAGCTGTTTCTGTAGCTTCCGGTTCATCAGTTGCCGTCGGGGCATCCGTTACTTCATCAGTAGCTTCCGGAGTACTAATCGGTCCGAGTGTTGTAATAGGAGCGGATGTTTCATCAGTACCGCCCGTAACCTGAGGTGTCTCGGTAGCTTCTGCTTCATCTGTAGCTTCCGGAGAATCTGTTGCAGAATCAGTAGCTTCCGGAGTACTAATCGGTCCGAGGGTTGTAATAGGAGCGGATGTTTCATCAGTACCGCCTGTAACCTGAGGTGTTTCGGTAGCCTCTGACTCGTCGATTTCTTCCGGAGTATTTGTTGCAGTATCTGTAGTTTCCGGATTAGTTGTTATTTCAGCATCATCTGTGGCTTCCGGACTTTCGGTTTCTGTTGCTTCCGAATCGGATGTAACAGCCGGAACATCATTTGAAGAAGAATCAGATGATGAAGGTGTAGCACTTGGAGCTGAGGTAGCTTCAGCCTCAGCAGTAGCAGAAGCATCAGCCTCGCCGGCTTCGCTGGTTGCAGTAGCATCATCATCGGCTGCCTCAGCAGTAGCAGAAGCATCGGAATCACCAGCCTCGCTCGTTGCACTTGCATCAGCGGTTTCAGTAGCATCCGAAGCTGCCTCGGCAGTTGCACTTGCATCTGCGTCATCTGAAGTATCAGAATCGGAAGAAGCAGTAGCATTCGCATCAGCCTCACCGGCTTCGCTGGTTGCAGTAGCATCATCATCGGCTGCCTCAGAAGTAGCAGAAGCATCGGAATCACCAGCCTCGGCAGTTGCGTTTGCATCAGCGGTTTCAGTAGCATCCGAAGCTGCCTCGGCAGTTGCATTTGCATCACTTGAAGTTGTAGATGTTGCATTTGCATCACTAGCAGCGGTAGAACCGGCATTTGAAGGCGCTGCCGAAGTTACACTTGCCTGTGAAGCCGCAGCTGCAGCGGTATTTGCAGAAGCCGCGGTTGCGCTTACATCAGAAGATCCGGAATCGGATCCGTTTGAATTAGCCTTTACTTTAACTTTGGCTTTAAGCGTTTTTGTATAATATTTTCCGTTAATGACATATTTTACATTTATTTTTAAATTAGTGGTTCCGGCCTTTTTACCTCTAACGATTATAACCTTCTTTTTTTGATTAACCTTGGCTTTCGCAATAGCTTTTTTCAGAACCTTAACACTGATTTTCTTAATCGTATACCTGGATTTTACCTTGATTTTTTTCTTTGATTTTACCTTCACGGTAATTTTTTTCTTGCTTAATTTGACAGGAGCAGATGCAGCAAATGCATTCTGCTCGGTTACGCTGCCGCTTAGAACCAGTGCCAGCGCGAGAAACACAGAAGTCCCCTTCTTAAAAGTTTTTCCCATAAAATAACACCTCTTTCATCATGATAATAGTTTCAGTCGCACTCCGTTAAAATCGAGTCCGCTTGGGGTTACCGAAAGATATTCTCTCAATTATTCAAAATTTTCACGGAGTATAATATGACAGTAAATTCATACTCTATATGTTAAAAATATTTTGTGTCATTTATTTATTAAAATTTGCTTAAAATTGTGTCAAAATAAGTACAATTTTGGTAGGTAAAATTATGTGAATTTATAATATGTTTATTCTCGTATCATATTGTTGTTACCGGTATCATATTTAAAATCAAAGTATATATTTTTAACAATAAAAAATTTGCTTTTAGAATTAAAATCTTAATATGTGGATTACCGCTAAAATCTTTAGCCGAGGTCTTGTAAAGAAGGAAGACCGTTACGGAATGATTATGGAGCTTCCACCTTATCATAAGCCAAAGTGGGGTGCGCTTTTAAGATACGTACTTGGACGTACAAAAGATACATTTTTAAGAGTAACTGTTGTGGTAATGCTTGTTTGTGTAGTATTCTGGCTTTTAAGCTACTCTTTTGTTGAGGGCAAAGACCCGATAATCTATCGTTTCGGCGAGGCTATCGAGCCTGTGACCAAGCTGTTCGGTCTTAACTGGCAGTTATTCGTTGCATTTATCGCATCTTCCGTAGGTAAGGAGGGAGCGCTCGGTGTTATCAGCGCACTCTTCACC
>JAILOA010000141.1 GCA_024691065.1 Lachnospiraceae bacterium
TTTACGGTGAGCTTAAGAGGGGTATTAAACCGGAAATGTATGCGCTTTCCAGTTCGATTTTCGTGGTAGTGCTTGTTATACTTATAATTGTAAATGTTGTGCCAAGAAAAGATTATACAAAGAATTACGAGATTGAGGAAAATATTGTAGAAAATTTTGATGCACAATAATTAATTTAAATAAAATAAATTGGAGAAAAAGAATTGAAAGATAGAAAAACCTGGCTTTCCGGTCCATATATATTATGGATTATATTATTTACGGTCGTACCTGTAATCATATTATTCTATTATGCTTTTCAGGACGACGCAGGAAGAGTAACCCTTGATTTTTTTAAGGGTGCAGTTAGACCGATACATTTGAAAGCACTTTGGCTTTCCGTATTGCTTTCTTTAATGTGTACCGTTGTATGTCTCTTGCTTGCCTATCCGTTGGCACTTTGTATGAGATCTTTAAAAATGGGTAAAAAGGGTATGATGATAGCTATTGTTATCGGACCTATGTGGATGAACTATGTCCTTAGAATTATGTCCTGGCAGCTTATTCTTTCACAAAACGGTGTTTTAAATAAGGTGTTAAGTGTTTTGCATCTGCCACGTCAGGACTGGGGCAACAGTGCAACCGCAATTGTAATCGGTATGATTTACGATTATCTGCCATTTATGCTTTTGCCTGTATATAATGCCGTTATGGACATAGGCGAAGATGTAATTGAAGCGGCCCATGACCTTGGTGCAAGCAAGGCGACTGTTTTAAGAAAGGTAATGATTCCTTTATCGAAGCCGGGAATTATCAGCGGTATTACTATGGTATTCATTCCGGCGCTCACTACATTTGCAATTTCGGATATGCTCGGTGGCGGTAAGGTTATGCTTATCGGTAACATAATTGAGCAGGAATTTATAAGCAGTATGAACTGGCATTTGGGCGCTGCATTGTCACTCCTACTTATGTTATTCATAATACCGGGAATTATATTCTCCAATGAAGAGGAGGGCGGTTTCTAAAGATGACTGATAATATAAAAAAATGTATCTCGATTTTTAGTCTTACCGCGCTTTCCGTAATCAGCCTTGTGGGATGTGCCAATTCCAATGATAACATAAAGGATAAGACTGAAAAGCTTACAGAAAAAATAGTTGATGAAAATAAAACGCTAACCGTCCTTAATTACGGCGAATACATTGACAGGGATGTGCTTAAGACATTTCAGGAGGAGACCGGAATCAAGGTTCTCTACGAGGAGGCAACTACGCCTGAGGAAATGTATGCGAAGTACAAGGGTGGAGCGATTGATTATGACCTGATTTGTACGTCTGAGTATATGATTGAGAAGCTTATGGGTGAGGATGAACTCATGGAGCTTGATAAGGATAGCATGGAATATTATGATAATATTGACGAGCGTTATCTCAAATTATCAGAGTCGTTTGACCCGGGAAATAAGTATTCCATCCCTTATTTTTTCGGAACTATTGGGCTTTTATACAATACCGAAAAGGTAAACGGACCTGTTGATACCTGGGAGGTGCTTTTTAACGGTGAGTACTCAGGTGAAATCATTATGCAGAACAGTATCCGTGATGCTTATATGTGTGCATTAAAATATAAGGGATATTCATTAAATACCACAAACAGGGATGAGCTTGACGAGGCCCAGAAGATGCTTATCGACCAGAAGAAGGACGTTGAAGCCTATTTCGTGGATGAGGTCAGAGAGGAAATGGTTGCGGAAAATGCAGCGATTGCCGTTTGCTACTCCGGCGAGGCTTATCTTGCAAATGAATATAACAGCGATTTGCAGTTTGTTGTTCCTAAGGAAGGCAGCAATCTTTGGATAGATTCATGGTGCATTACCAAAAACTGCAGGAATTATGAGGGTGCTAATAAGTTCCTGGATTTTCTTTGCAGGGAGGATGTAGCTTATCTTAATTTTGAAGAGGTTTATTATCCTACGCCTAATAAGGCTGTATTTGAAAACCTTGATGAAGAAGAGCAGGAGGATCCGCTTATTTTCCCATCCGAGGATGCACTCAATAATTGTGAAGTGTATAAGATATTAGACGCCGAAACTACAGAGTATATGGGCGAAATGTGGAAGGAATTAAAGGTGCTTCAATAGTTTTTGCTTAAGAATTCCAAACATCATATGATTGGCCGTGATATTAAATGGTCCGGGAGTAAAGCCGGATATGAAGGATATATTATCGTGGGTTATAATCGGCCGTGAAAGAAGGATATATGAAAGTTTTTGAATTTAGAGAGTTATGTAAAAGCAGACGTTTATTTTTGGATGGTGCGACAGGTACCAATTTGCAGAAGGCAGGTATGCCAAAGGGCGTATGCCCTGAAAAATGGGTGCTTGAAAATCCTGATGTAATGAAAAAGCTTCAAAAGGAGTATATAGAAGCAGGAAGCGATATATTGTATGCGCCTACATTTTCCGGAAACCGTATAAAGCTTGAAGAATACAATCTTGAAAATGAACTTGAAGATATAAATGCCGGTCTTGTAAAGCTTTCAAAGGAAGCTATAAAAGAGTATTTTGATGAAAATCCGGCTGTCGGGAGAAGAGAGGTTTTAGTTGCGGGTGACATTACCATGACCGGTAAGCAGGTTTATCCTTTAGGAGACCTGCCTTTTGAGGATTTGGTAAATGTATATAAGGAGCAGGTTAAGGTTTTAGATAAAGCCGGTGCCGACCTTATCGTGGTTGAGACTATGATGAGTCTGCAGGAGTGCAGGGCAGCGGTTTTAGCGGTTAAAGAAGAAACTGAGCTTCCTGTAATGGTTACGCTTACATTTAATGAAAACGGACGTGCGCTCTTCGGTACTAATCCCGAGACTGCAGCTCTTGTTTTAAATGCGATGGGCGTTGATGCAATCGGTATAAATTGTTCGACGGGACCTGATAAGATGCTTCCGTGGGTTTTGGCTATGAAGCGTTATGCGGATGTTCCGATAGTTGTTAAGCCGAATGCAGGTATGCCGGAGCTGGTTAACGGTGAAACCGTGTATCCTTTGAGCCCTGATGATTTTGCTGCACAGATGCTTGAAATCGTAAAGGCGGGCGCGGATATAGTCGGCGGATGCTGTGGTACAACTGCTTCGCATATTAAATGCTTATATGAAAATGTAAAGGATTATATTGATAGTCCTGATTTTATAAATAGAGCCGGTAAAACTGTTAAGAGGGCGCTTTCCACGGAAAGAAATCTGTTGGAAATCGATCTTGACGGAAGATTTTTAATTATCGGTGAGAGAATTAATCCTACGGGTAAGAAGAAGCTTCAGGAAGAACTCAGGGCAGGAAGTATTGATTTAGTGGTAGAGATGGCTGAGTCCGAAATCCGTAACGGTGCCGATATACTCGATGTAAATATGGGTACAAACGGAATCGATGAGACCGAGATGATGCTTAAATGCGTAAATTCTCTCACTGCATTAACGGATGCACCTCTTTCTCTTGATTCTTCAAATCCGGATGTAATTGAGGCAGCGCTTAGGATTTATCCGGGGCGTGCACTCATTAATTCGATTTCATTGGAGGAAGGAAAGGCCGAGAGACTACTTCCGCTTGCTAAAAAGTACGGAGCGATGTTTATACTTTTACCGCTTAATTCTGCCGGTCTTCCTAAGGATTTACAGGAAAAAATGGATAATATTGATAAGATATTATCTGCTTCAAGGGAGTATGACCTTACTCCGGATGATATAATAATTGACGGTCTTGTGGCTACAATCGGTGCCCAGCCTCGTGCAGCGATTGAGACATTGGAAACCATAAGATACAGTAAAGAGACCCTTGGAATTGCGACTGCCTGCGGTCTTTCAAATATTTCCTTCGGGCTTCCTGACAGACCTTTTGTCAACAGTAACTTTATGGCAATGGCAATATGCAGCGGTCTTACTATGGCAATCGCAAATCCTTCACAGGAGCTTCTCATGCATGCCGTAATGGCATCGGATTTGCTTATGAATAAAAAGGACAGTGATCTGCGATACATTTCCAGGGCGGGCGAACATAAAATCAGTGTTATAGATGGTGAGCTTAGCGATTATACCGGGGATGATACCGTACAGACCAAGGTTAAAAAGAAAAGCAGTGCGTCAAATGTAATTCCCGAGGAGTATGCCGACAATACCTTATATGAGGCAGTTGTAAGAGGTAAAAAGGATAAGGCTGTAAATATTGTAAATGAGTGCATAAAGGGGGATGGTTTTGATCCGAAAAAGATTTTGGACGAATCCTTGATACCTGCAATTACACAGGTCGGAGTACTTTATGAAAAGCAGATTTATTATTTACCACAGCTTATTGCGGCAGCTGAAGCAATGAGCGAGAGTGTAGCGCTTATCGAGCCTTATCTTGCCGGAGACAGCGTGGGAGAGGGTGCCGGAAAGGTTGTTATAGCTACTGTCGAACATGATATTCATGACATCGGAAAAAATCTTGTAGCTCTTATGCTTAAGAATTATGGATTTGTTGTCTATGATTTGGGAAAGGATGTTCCGGCTGAGGTTATAGTTGATAAGGCAGCAGAGGTGGATGCTGATTTAATCGGGCTTTCAGCGCTTATGACAACGACCATGATGGAGATGAAAAAGGTTGTGAAGCTCGTGCACGAAAGAGGCTTAAGAGCGAAGATTATGATTGGCGGAGCGTGCATAACGAAGGGATTTGCAAAAGAAATCGGTGCAGATGCCTATTCAGAGGATGCACAGGAAGCTGTTGTAAGGGCAAAGGAACTTATGGAGACATTTAAATAATTCAGAAAAGAGATGATTTGCAGGTTATGAAGAGTGTAGATGTTATTATTCCTGTATATAAACCAAGGGAAGAATTTAAAAAGCTTATAAAATTACTCTGTATGCAGACTGTCGTTCCGGATAAGATTATTTTGGTTCAGACTGTTGCGGATGATTATGCGGGAGAATTATTAAAGGTTAAGATTGATAATCAAAAATCGGATAAGGTTCCTTATGTTGAGGTAAGGGCTGTAAATGCTTCCGAATTTGATCATGGCGGGACCAGAAATTTGGGTGCCTCTTATTCCGATGCTGATTATATATTGTTTATGACGCAGGACGCAGTTCCGAAAAATAAATATTTGATTGAAAATTTGCTTCTTACGTTTAATGAAAACTACAGACCAAAGGACTTTTTCTCAAATAATAAAGATGCTGAATCAGAAAATATTCCTAATAGACAGAATGCAATTTCCTATGCAAGGCAGCTTCCGAGAAAAGAGGCTGATTTGGTTGAGAGGATGACGAGAGAATATAATTATCCGGATGTTTCCAGAATCAAGTATGCTGAACTTTTAGACGAGTTAGGGATTCATACTTATTTTTGCTCGGATGTTTGTGCGATGTATGACAGAAAGATTTTTGAGGAGCTTGGAGGCTTTGTTTCGCCGACTACATTTAATGAGGATATGATAATGGCCGCAACGGTTATGGATCATGGATATAATGTAACTTATTGTGCTGAAGCCAGGGTGATACATTCACATAGTTATAAAAATATGGAGCAGTTACGCAGAAATTTTGATATGGGTGTTTCTCAAAAAATGTATAATGAGATTTTTTCGAGGGTTTCATCTGAGAAGACAGGGTCAGGTTATGCTTTGTCGCTCATAAAGAAGCTTTTAAAGGCCGGTAAGCCGGTACTTGCATTTAATTTTGCGCTTTCCTGCGGTTTTAAGCTTGCAGGATATAAGCTGGGCAAAAATTATGATAAGCTACCTAAGCCTTTGATTATGAAATTTACATTGAATAAAAATTTTTGGAAGAAAAAGTAAGAGGATATAAAAATGTGTAAGATATATTTTGCTCCGATGGAAGGAGTAACCGGTTACATTTACAGAAATACTCATAATGAATTTTACGATGGTGTTGACAAATATTATATGCCTTTTCTTTCGGCTAATCATACTTACAATTTTCAAAAGAAAGAAAAGAAGGATTTTGCACCGGAAAATAATCAAAATATAAATGTTGTTCCTCAGATTCTGACCAACAAGGCTTCAGAGTTTATTTGGGCTGCAAAGAATTTGAGAGAATTCGGATATGAAGAGGTTAATATCAATTTGGGATGCCCTGCAAGCACGGTTGTAAGTAAGGGTAAGGGAGCCGGTTTCCTGGCTTATCCGAGTAAATTAGAGGATTTTCTGTATGAGATTTATTCAGATAATTCCATAATGGATATGAAAATTTCAGTTAAATGCAGGGCCGGAAGATATTTTTACGATGAACTTGAGGATTTGATGGATATATTTGATGAGTTTCCTATTTACGAATTGATAATACATCCACGTGTTCAGAAGGATATGTATAAGGGAAAGCCTAACCTTAAGGTGTTTGAGAAGGCACTTGATGTTGCAAGATTCCCTGTGGTTTATAACGGGGATATATTTACACTTAAGGATTATATAAAATTTAAAAATCGTTTTCCGCAGGTTAAGAGAATAATGATCGGAAGAGGTCTCGTGGCCAATCCGGAGCTCGCGGAAAAAATCAAACAATATGAAACTAAAAGTCCGGATAATAATACCATTATTACGAATGTCGATAAGGCCAGACTCAGAAAATTTCATGACAGATTAATTAACAGATATGTTGATGAAATCGGAGAGGGTAATTCTCTCTTAAAGATGAAGGAAATCTGGAATTATATGTATAGCGAATTTCCTGAAAATACCAAGGAAATAAAGGCGATTCGTAAAACAAAGAGAATGTCTGAATTGGTG
>JAILOA010000198.1 GCA_024691065.1 Lachnospiraceae bacterium
CTTCCTGTGTCATCATTAACAAGCGATATACCGGCATCCTGAGCCTCTGATGTAAGACTGATTGTAAGCTTTTGCTTCTCTTCATCGCTTAATGTAATTTCCTTTTGAACATTATTCGTAACAGAAATTATCGATGAACTGAGTGCAACCTTGTCAAATTGTTGATTGCTGTCTCCGCTTGAATTATTCATAGGAGCCGAAACATCAGCCACCTTGAGCGATTTGATATAACTTGATGAACTCTCACCCTGTGTTGTGAAAACATCTAAAGATGTTCCGCCAACCTCAACCGTTGTGGAGTTGATTTCCATCGAGAAAATATCATCAAAATTATAAGTAAGCGTAGATACAGCATCTTTATTATATGCATCGTCCTGTGAAAAGTACTGAGCTGAAGATTTATCGTATTCTGCCTGATTTGCATCTGTTTCTTTGCTCATTTGTACCATTTTTGATGCAACATTCATTACTCCGGAAAGAGTCGCGAGGCAGATAGTAAGCATGGTAAATGCAATAAGTATTTCAATCATTGTATCGCCCCGATGGTTTCTTATGACTTTTGAAAAGCCTGCGGATAAATTCTTAAATCCTGAAAACCAACCGGAATTATTGATTATTTTCATTTGTTTGTTTTCTTCCATACTTAACCTCCTTCCCGGAATTATTGTAAATAACTACACTAATTGTAAAATGTACATTCTTTAATATACTTCGCTATTTGCTCATAACGCAGAAACTACATTTACACTGCGTTCAAATTTAACTCCAACCTAAAAACTCAAATTTGTAAGTAGTATTGGACTTATTTAATGATCTTTTAATTGTAATTTGTGTACCGTCAGGCAATTCATAAGCACCCTTGGAGCTCATAAGACTCGAAATATTGGCCTTAACGCTTGTTTCACCGTAAGGAATAACAATGTAATCATTATCCTCTGCATCTATCTTATAATATGTCGGTTCAGCATCTTCAGACTCCGTATAATAATTATAAGATGTATCCGCAAGGTAAAATAAATGCTTCTGTGTAATACTGCTTAGCTTTTCCTCACCTGATATAGCGCTAACCTTGATGGTACAATAATATTCTCTTCGTTCATTCCAGCCGTTATTTGCATTTTCATCAACATCATCATCACGGCCCGTTGCAAGATCCTTCTTTAGTCTTATTTCCATTCCACAGTATTTCTCGCCACCTTCACCGGTAGGTGAATCTGCTGAAAACTCAACATTACTCGAGGTTTGAGAGGTTGCCGGATAATTCTTATCATCCGACATAAATTCATATATAAAACCTTCAATCGAATTGGCATCGGTCTGCTTACCGGAATTAAGTCTCATCTTCAGGACATCCGAAAAGGACTCTACCTGTCTGTAATATTTATCTGTAGCCTTGTCATCGGTCGTAGCTGAAATCATTTGATATGAAACAAGAAGAAGAGAGAGACATACAAATGCAATCACCGCCATAACGATTGTAACTACTATTATAGCCGAACCACGTTTATTATCGACAGTTTTTTTCATATTTTTAAACAATGAGCTTTTCTTATAACTAATATTTATAGCATTTACAGCTACATTGCCATTATTTAAAAAATCTCTGTCTAAGTTCATGTCCCTCACCTCCTCTCAAATAAATTTTAAATTGTAATTAAATTTCTTTTACTTAAGTAAATCATCTTCAATCCTGATCAATCCGAATCAGTCTCAATCAGTCTCAATCAATCTCAATCAATCCGGATTTATCTCGATCTATTTCAAGTTAAAATATTTACTTAAGTATGTCATCTTCAATCTCAATCACATCTGAAGATATATACTGCTCTGAGTCATCCTCGCCGTATGTCATAAATGAACCGGAGGCGATATAATTTCCTGAATATTCTGTACTACATTCGAAACTGTTACCGGAATCACCTTCTACCGAGAAGCTAAATGCTCCCGAAGGCTTTGGTACCATCAATGAATATTTATGCTCATCTTCATTTCCTTCATACTGAAGAACAAGATTCTTCTTGAAGAGGTAATAGGTGTAATTTGTACCATCGTAGAGTACTCTTCCTGCGATGTAATTTGTAAATCCAGGAATAATCAACTTACAATTAGCAACATCATCTGTAGTTGTAATTTCTTTCTCTACAAAGTAAACATCACCATTATAGCCATATGCTGTATAATCGTCTGTGACTGATACTGTGTAATACTCGTTTGTATTTACATTTCCTTCTTCGTCCAATGTATAGTAAATTGTTAAACCGGCTTCTTCTTCAGACTCAACAACTCTTCTCTGTGACTCGGTATCTTCTGCTTCATCAAGAGCTGCATCGTATTCTTCCGCCTCTTTAACTGCATTTACAACTGTTTCCTTAGTTACAGAGAGACCTTCTCTTTCAATTTCAGCTGCCAGGTATTCATTACCTGAAATAATTTCTGTGAAAATCGAAAGCTTTGCATTTTCCTCCCATGTATTGACCGATCCTTCTTCTGACATCTTATTTGTATTTAATGTTAATGATACATCGAAACTGTCTTCGCACTTATCAGGTCTACTCCAGCTATATGTATCAAATTCCATAGTTGATGTCATTTCCTGCCTTGCAGTCATATTATATCTAGGCAGAGCGTAGATTCCGCCCTTCATTTCTACAGATGTAGAATCTTTTGTAACATTAGGCACATCAAATTTTACCTTAGGAAGTTTGAGAATATTACTCCAGCTGTAAGTAGAGCTTATATCTGTATTTCCTGTACTTCTGATAAGCGGCAGTACATATCGTCCTGCATACTTAAGTGACCACTCTTCATCTCCGTTTCCGAAATTCTCAAGTGCCAATGAGTATGTAAATGGAGAGGTTGTACTTCCTTCATCCTCAGCAATCTTTCTACTGTTAAATCCGAAAGCATATAATCTTCCTGCTTCTATTAATCCGTTAACACCAACCATAATTGATTTATTTACGGTATTTGTGATAATGCCACTGTCAGGAATTAAGTTATTTAGCTGTTCAAGGTCGGCCTCTGCCTCTTCTCTTGTCTTATAAAGCACTCCATAAATGAGATATGAACCGTTTAACTTGGATGGGCCTGTAACCTCTGCATAAAGCTTACTGCTCTCACTTGCAAAGTCTTCTTCTGATACATATCCATCGTCGCTTGTAAACTCATCATTCCACTTGAAGTTAACATCAGGTCTGTCAAGTCTCTTAAGTATTGTTTCATTTGTTGATGTTCCTGCAGGTGAATCGTAGTAAATCTCTCCGTTGTTTTTAGGATCTGCCAATGATACTACATAGATATCTACATTGTCTCCGCTGAAATCTTCGAGATCAACTGTCATCTCTACAGCATTCTTATTCATATCACGACCTACCTCGGTAACATCATCTCCGTCCTTAATCATTACCTTGTAACCTACGGTGTACTCTTCATTAATCTCACCGCTCCATCCAATATTGTACTTAAGTCCGTCCTGATTTACAAGT
>JAILOA010000347.1 GCA_024691065.1 Lachnospiraceae bacterium
CAATATCCGTAACCTCAATTGTCTTACTTGAAACTATACCGGCGCCATTTGTAACTCTAACTTCATACTTGCCGTTTTCGCTAATTAAAACGCCCTCAGTGTAAGAATCCGTTATGTCTATCTCTTCTCCGTCATTTATAAGCACAACCTTTGCAACACCTGAAGCACCGACATTACAAATCACTTCAAGCTTATTCTCTCCTTCAGTCTTATTTAACTCAACTGTCGGAATTGTAAGATCCTGCTTAACACTAACTGTCTGTGTAGTAATATTTCCTGAATTATCTTCTACAGTAATAACTATCAGGTGCTCACCATCCTCTAAATCGGTTATGTCAAAACTTTCACTGCCAAGGACAGCATCAGCATCGTCAACCTTATAGCTTACTTCCTTAATGCCTGCAAGATTATCACTTGTTTCGACATGAATCACAGCCTTGGAATCAGTAATCCATTTATCCAAATCATTATCGGATGTAATTGTAAGTACAGCCTCGGTGTGATCTGCTATAATTCCGTCTGTACTTAGATATGTCTTATTTCCTGCCATATCTGTAATCAAAGCATAAACAACTGCCTTGCTGTCAGGCTCGATTGTTATTGCCTTATCTGACCATTCATTGTCTCCAAGTTCCTCAAGCTTCTCTATGCTAAGAGCCTTAGAAGACTTATAATACAGGACTTTATCTATACTGCTTATTTCATCGGACTTCTCACTAACCTGAACTTCTACCGTATCTTTAAAGAATAATCCAAATGTAATTGTATTGAGGAAGCTCTTAAAGCCTGATTCATTTGCCTTTAGCTCTGCTTCAGGTGCAACCGTATCTATACTTATGTCTTCAATTTCATACTCGGTTACATTGTCATCGGCATCCTTAAAATAAAGCTTTTCAGGCTGCACGGACGCGCCTTCCTTATTTATTGCATATGAATCCTTAAATTTTCCGTCCGCTTTATCATTTACAGTATATCCTTCCATAGGCTCTATCGTTACCACGGATTTAAACCAGGAATTATGACCTCTGGTACCGTTAATAGTATATGGATGAGTCTCGCTTGCGCCGACTACACCCTGTACATAGCAGGTCTTAACCATCTTCATATAGTTATCCGACTCTGCAATTTCAAGAGTAAGAGCTGCACTGCCCTCTTCCTTTACATTTACAGGTATTGTGACAACTCTTGACTCTGCATCGTAAGCAATCGAAGCACTGTCAACGGACGCTACATTTTCATCGGAAGATGAAATCTTAACTTCACCGATATCGCTTATATCAATACCTCCAACGCTTATTACAAGGGTTTCACCGATTATGCCTTCATATGTATCCTTTGTAAATGTAACCTTCTGCCTTGCCTTATCAATCGTAATATCCGCTGTAAACTCATCTGCAAGATAGTAATTGGCATCATCCTGTGCTATTGTGAATTTGAGACTGTAAGCGCCTACATTTACAGGAAGCTCTTCCTTATAATCATCATCCGAAGCACCCTTGGAGTAAATCTTTAACTCTCCGCCGGATGTACCTTTGTTAACCTCAAAACCACTGTATTCCAAGCCGTTATAAGTGTACTGCTCAGGGAATGTCACATCAAGCTCAGGGCTCTTATAAATCTTAACTGCCTTTGTGCCGGTATATTCCTTATCTCCCACAACTGCCGTAACTTTAATGATATTAAGCCCTCTGTCGGAAATCTCAATATTAAAATCACCGACATTTGAAAGCTCTTTTCCTGTCTCATTCTTACCATTTACCACTGTATAAGAAAGCTTGCTGATTTCTTGATCCTTAGAATCCACCTTAACATTTACATTTACGGAATTCTTATAGGCATTATCAATATCCTCAAGGCTTTCTCCGTCAATCTCATAGCTTAACGAAGGTCTTGCCTCTGCATTCTTTACGGATACATCCCATGTAATTGCCTCTGTCTCATATCCGGCTGCATCCTTAATAACCACCGTAATTGTCTGTTCACCGTCAAGAAGATTATCTAACACAATCTCATCCGTAAACTCAGCTTCCTCTGCGAGTCCAACCTTGCAATCCTCATCCTTTGCCTTAATGCTTATGCTTCCTGTATATGCACCTTCTTCATCGGTTTCGCCCGTAATTACAAGGTCATCGATTGAAGCCCCGGCACGAATGTGAACCTTCTTTATCTCAGTATAGGTAATAGCTGTATCTAAACCGGTTGAACGAATCTCATTGGTGACAGCCGCATAATACTCATAATCCGAATACTCTCCGTCAGGTGTCGCTGTAAATGTATCACCCTCGCCAACCTTTATAAACTCGCCGTCTCCGGCTTTTTCAAACCACTCGATTGTTATTTCGCCGCCATCCGATACGCTTGCATCCAGGGTAAATGTAACGTTCTCCCCTTTTGATGCATTTATCATTGACTCATTCTCATCAACAACTACAGGCTCTTCGGCATCCTTATCCGATAACTTTTCCTCATAGGAATCAATAATCACGTTCGCCTGATAACAATAATCATCGGTAACCTGATACTTAGCCGATACCGCAAGAGTAGACTCACCAGTAATTGTAACCAAACCTTCATCATCAATTGTTACTAAATCCTGATCTTCATCAGACATACTTTCAAATGTAATCATATCGGATGGAAACTCCAGTTCCTCACCTTCTTCTGTCAGGGCAAAGAGCTTAAGCTCTACCTTATCCTTACCGTAAACATACAGTCTCTCGCCCTCTTCTGTCTCTTCACCGTCAGCCTTAATGAATACCTTCTTAACCGAAATATCCTTTGAAGTATTTAACCGGGTATTGTAAATTGTAGTTCTTCCATATGCATCCTCTGCAATAAGCTTAAAATCATGAATAATAAACTTCTTACCCGAATCAGGAATACTAACTGTCGCATTGAAGCTTCCGGCACTCATTTCCAAGTCATCCAAAGAAACCTTTTCTTTATCGATATACAATGTAAGATTTACATCTGAATCAGTTATACCGCTTATATTAACCTTATCGGATACACCGTCTCCGGCCTGTGGTGTATAAACCTGAAGCAGAGGATATGCTGTATCTATCTTAATAGAATCCTCAAAGATCGATGTATCTCCGTACTCATTCTCTGCAACAATCTTAATCTTATGCTCTCCGTCCTTAAGAGGATTGCCGTCGGCATCCGTAAGTTTTATAACAGGTAAAGCTGTACTGAAAGTTGTTATATCATTTACTTCGGTATCATCGATATATACCTTTGCAACAACAGGTTTGTCGGAAGTAAGCTTCATACCGATTCCCTGACTGTCAACTTCGGTAAATACCTTATTTATATATGATGTACTGTCATCGGAAGTCTCCTCATCCGAAGCTAAACTAACATTTTCCTCGATATAATCTTCCGTATATCCAACACTTATTTTTGCAGGATTCGGATATGAAACAAATGTTTCTAAAGTAACTGATTTTAAACCAATTGCTAAATTATTCTTTGTTACCGATTCACCTTCAAGCTGATTTGCAGGATATACTGAAACTTCATAAGAAGTACCTTCTTCCTTAGGATTAAGCCTTAAGTTAAAGCTACCTTCAATCATATCCCGAATCGCCACATATTGCTCTATAACATTACCGTTTTTCTCGTTGTTCTCATCCAGCTCATAGGCTTCTACATATACACCATCCATATTATTTTCATCGATATTAACAAGTTTAATTCTTACTTCGCCGTTACCGATTGAAGCTACTTCGCCGGAAAAATCATTGGTTGGAGCATAATTGTTGATAAACTGAACAGTTTCTCCGGTTACCTTTTCACAATGACAATTAACACCATCCAACGTACCATCAATCGCAACAGTTACATAATAATCACCCGAAGGAATTTTTGAAGGTACCTCTATATCGCTTATTTCATCATTTACCCCTAATTCTACTACTGTATAATCATGAGCTCCGTCTTTTGTTTTGCTGAAATAAACAGTCTTTGTACCTTCAACATTATCAAGGTTTGATCCGTTTACATCAACAAACAAATTACTTTGTTCAAAATAAGCGTTTACACTATCTATACACGGCACCTTTCCAAGCTTATAAAGCTGTGCATATGAAAATGTTGCATAGTCCGAATATACTGCAATCTCTGACATGCCATCAAGCTCATCGGCAGTAAATGATAATAATATAAATTTCCCCTTATCATCCTCGCCAAAACCTATATTTGCTTCATCCATGTTGGTTGCAACATTATTTTCATCACACTCTATGCCAACTATATTCTTAGCATTCTCATCAATTGCAACCTTTACCTGTGATGCCTTTAATTCTTCATCCTCATCAGACTTCATATCATAATAAACCTTTAAAAGCCTGTCACTTGTACCGGTTACATTTCTTACGATTAACTTACCGTCTTCGTCTACATTTATTTCAGCCTCTTCTGCTTCTGTAGGCTCAGGTATCTTTAAGAGTTCCTCAATACTTATGTCGAGTCCGTCATTTTTCTTTGCAGTAAGGATATTATTGCTATTAAGAAGCGGCGCTACCTTTGCTTTTTCATTGACGTCCTCTTCTGTCGAAGCTTCGCACCGAGCATTTGAAATACCCATTGTTGCATTGTTCTTAGCCTTATCCGTAACCGGAACATCCAGTGTATCAAGCTGTAAGCTTTCCTCTGAACCACCCCACTTATAATCAAATGAAAGATCCACACCGAGGAGTGTTGCGGAACCGTAAACACCGCTCTTATTTCCTCCGAGCGCAACTCCCGCAATTGTATAGTCCTTACCTAAAAGCACGTTAGGTATAACAACCGCAACTCTACCGCTTATGTCAAGGTCAGGACCGTCATCGCCAAGAAGAATTACCTTACATGTAACTCCGCCTCTTATAACACTGAAGATTTCGAGGTCTGCAACAAATTCGAAGGAAACCGGATCATACCAGTTAAATGTACCCGAAATTTCCTTAAATAAGTTCATTTCGGCAACAGATATACTTGTTCCCGAAAGTCTGGCTCTTCTGGTTCCGAGATCCATATTGAGCCATCCTTGAAGTACATCCGCTATACTGAATTCTCCGCCGATTCCTATCTCTGTATCCGGCCATCCTTCTGTCTCGCCCGGATAGAATAAACTGTACAGGCCGTCAACCTGACCCTTACCGCCATGCATATAAACAACAGGCGGAACTATAGGAGCACCCGGTTCGATTCCTCCTACCTTTAACTTTAAAACATTAGGAACAGGTACACCATGTTTGGAAGCTATAATTTCAAGTTCATATTCGGCTTCAAATGTAGCAAGCTCCATTTCGCCTTCAAGACCTACCTGATATATATGGTCAATTGTATCAATTGAAAGCTCACCCTCTGCACCGGCCGGAATCGCCTCGATAAAACGTGAAAGCGTTGCCTGACCTTCTGCCTTTACACCTATGAGACCTGAGGTTCCGTCTGTCTTTTCTCCGTAACGAACATCTTCTACATTTAACTCTGCTCCGGCACCCGAAACACCATCGTAATCCTCTGTTGTAAGGAAACCAAGTCCCATCCTGCCGCCAAGTGAAAGCGTATTATACATTTCCCCGTCAATTTCACGCTTATTAAATACACCGCAATTAAGATCAAAGATAAATCCGCTTATCTTTTGCAATGTACCGGCAATTCCCTTCTGTATAATCTTAACAGGTCTTACCGCTGTTTCCTCAAGCGCATCCGGATCAAGCGAGTAATTCTTGCCATTCTTAAGCTCGATAACGGATTCATATTCCCACATGCTGTCCGAAGCACCTACAATTCCCGTATCGCCGTTTAAGGTTATAATTACACCGTCCCTCTCACCGGCATCATTGTAAGTATAATCAACAGAGAACTCTTCTCCGCTGAAGCTCATTATTTTATTAATAATTATCTGTGTCTGTGATCCGTCACCCGTTATAGGTATAAAATCACTTTCACCGTCATCCTTCGTCTGATAGAGATTACCGGTTATGGTAAGTAAATATTCCTCCGATAAATCATCTATTTTTGAAGGATCCATGGTTTCAATCTGATATTCGTATGAACCGTTTGTTAAAACCTGCTTTATTGCTACCGCTCCGACAGGCGGATTCACGAGATCCGGATCATCACTCATGTTAAATATCATATTATCACTTGTAATGCTCTCCGGAAGTCCGATTTCCGATGTTGTTAATGTAGTGCCCGGCTTTATGGTAAGCTGATATCTTCCTACAATCATCTCATCCGTAAATCTTACAATCATTGCGGTTTTATCGGAATTAAAGCTTATCATCGAAGAATCAACAGTCTCAATGTCTCCCGTTGAAAGATTCATAACCTCTAAATCCCAGGCAGACTTATCTGTAAGGATATCAAAACCCTCGCCTCTTACGACAAAGTTTCTGTTGCCCTTATAGTACATAAACTTCGGTGTTCCGTTATATATAGACACCTTTGGCTTCTCTCCCGAGCTTCCCGGCGCAAGCACCTTCCCCTTTGCAGAGCAAAATGCAACGTCATCCAGATAAGAATAACTTTTATCATTTTTATCTGCCGAACCCGGATATACCTTTACTGCATATTGCAAATATCTTATAGTTTCCGGAAGCTTCTTTACCTGGACTGTCCAGTTAATAACCTTGGTCTGTCCGGTTTCAAAATTAGTGATATGAATGATATTCTTTCCTTCATCCTCTTCACTTGCAAGCCCCTCTGAATCCGCAGTTACATCATTACCGTTTACCTGCAGATAATCCTCATCTACCGTAAGCGCTACCACTACATTGTCTCTGAATTCAGATGCCGGCAGGGTATTTGAAACCTTTACCTGTAATTTAAGCGTATTATCCTTATAGCTGGATTTTACATTGCCATCTTCATCCTTTTCGAGCACAAATGCATCCTTGTCAGCATTAACGCTAACCTGCATAGTGGAATTTTCAGTTACATTATTATTTGCATTAATACCGTAGTAAAAGCTGTAATTAGCTTTTTCACCGGCCTTTACATTATCAGGATTCCAGTAAAGTGCGACCGCACTGTCCGCTGTAGCGTAATCCTGATTATTATTGTCAATCAGGCTTAGCTCATCATCAACTTCATATTTCCAACCACAGGAGGCCATATCAAACCAGTGACCGAAAATCATACTGTCAGGCTTTCCTGTTGAATCGTCCATATAACCGTATGCTGCCACTCTCGGAGCATAGTTATTATCAATCGCCCTAAACTCCGTTGCAATTTCCGATTTACTGAATTCATGAGCCTTTGTGAATTGCTCATAGGTTCCGTTTTCGGTATTTGATGCCATTTCATAAACAGCATAATCCTGTGAACCAAGACAGGTATCGAGCACCATTCTAAGTCCTGATTCTACATCTGTAGACCCTTTATTTTCCACCTCATAAGAGATTTGAACCGAACCCAGCTTATCATCCTTAGAATCCATAAGAAGCTCAATGGTCTGGGTTACATTTACATTCTTTTCTCCGATATGATAGGTTGAAATTACACTCTCGCCTGATATATAAGGCTCTGTTATAAAACTGTTGCCGTCCTCCTCATCAACCTCGCCGTAGACATAATCCTCTCCGTCCACACGAATTGTGGAGAATGAAGTGTCCTCGCCCTCAGGCGAATACAGGAGTCGCTTGTTGTTGTCGGTTTTGGTAAGTACATCACCTTCAACTGTCTTTAATGTATATCCTCCTGTATTTTTATTTACGGAAAGCTTTACAAAGCTGTTCCCTATCGTTAATACTGTATCTGTTTCACTTTTTGTCAAGGTATTTTCCACGGCCTTTGCTTCCTGCATATCAACCAATGAACATACCATAGCCAGTGATAAAACACCGGAAAGAGTTTTTCTGAATAATTTAGTCATCTTCTTGTTCATCTCGCTTACCTCCCTTCTTCCTAATTATTCACCACATGGTAGATGTGCATCGACTTATCTTTAAGCCTCAGCATTACCGTGTAGGTTGACTGACTGTCAATCTCCAATGTGTTGCCACTTAAGAGAGTTGACTTGTACTTCATCTGTGCTCCGGTATAATCTCCCTTAGCATAATATACCTTTGCACCCTTAGGAATATTGGTAAATGTAAGCTCATCTGTAGTAAATGAAACATATTTATTCTTTACAAGAGCCTTTCCGTTTGCGCCAAATCCTTCAATTTCAGGATATGTCTTAGCAGTCGCCGTAACCAAATCAAATCCTATTTTCTTTTCACCGACTCTTCCGATTTCATCGGTTGCGGTTATATTTGCCGTATAACTTGCACTCTTGCTAAAATTAATATCCTTTGAGATACTGATTTGAACTTTGATATCTGCAACTTCACTTATATCATCACTTACTTCCACATATTTCATAAGAGTGGATTTAATGCTCTCAAGCTTTTCGGAATCCGTATCTCCGTTTACATCACTTAAATCAATTACAATATTATTGTCGGTCACATTAATCTCAGGTGCTTCACTGTCAATATAATCAATCTCAAAACTATCCGTAGACTGATTACCCGACTCATCCGTACCAACAACCCGGTAAAGTCCGTTCTTCTTAATTGTAAATGACACTTCCTCATCTTTTTCTACATTAATTTCCGTGCCACTGCAGGTAATTGTTCCTGCCTCATTCATGGAAACCTTTACATCTTTTTCTGTCTTAATCAGGGTTACCATCTGATCTACACCTGATATACTAAGCTCCGGAGCCTCGGTATCAAGCTCTACCGATACTGTAGTACTATTTTCAAGCTTAGCCATATTAATTGCGGTAATTCCGATTTCGGAGGTCTTTGTTACGTAAAATGTAGCGGTCTTTGTAAGCATTACATTCTCTCCGTCATCACACTCTTCTGCAGTTGTATCGCTTTCGGTAAATTTAAGTACAGGAGTATCAAGATCAATACTTATATTGTCGCCATCCTCTGTATCTCCCGGTGATGTATAGGAAGATGCAGGCATCTTATCCTTTGCTGTTACAGTTACCTTGTAGGTATTATTTTCTTTTATGTATTCCTTATCGACATCGATTAAAGGCTTACTTGAATCAACCTTTAGTGCCTTTGTTGAAACAGTGTATTCTGCCTTGCTTCCGTTTCCTGCCTCAGCCTTAAGCGTTACTGTAGTATTTTTATCAAATACAACAAATGCTTTCTTTCCTTCGGCATAGCACTTAATATCGGACTCATTGCCGTCTGTATCGTAAACTGTCAGCTTATTAAGTATCATATTAGCTTCAAGCGCAACGATTTGTTCCTGATTCCATCCCGGATTCTCAGGTGTTCTGCCGTCCTCTGTCTCGGACAAAATAAGCGGTTCTCTTTCAACTGTAACATTCTTTGTGATTACATCCGCAATATTTCCGTTTTCATCCTTAAGTTTAAATGTAAATTTTCCGGACTGTGTAAACAAGTGATAATATTCCTTTGTTCCGTCAGTCTTTTCGAGCACCTGTACGCCCTCTAAATCTCTAAATGTAACTCCGTCCTCAAGGTCTATATATGCCTTGGTCTGGGTAAGGCCACACTTAACATATCTGAGAGTTCCCGTAACATTGGCATCTTCTACGATATTATCAACGGTTATTGTCTTTGTTATTGTATTGCCGTTATTATCGGACAGGGTTACCGTTGCTTTATCATTTCCGTTAAATATCAGTGCTAATGAATCCTCAGACTCCGGTTGCACATTTTTATTCTCGCTTTCAATCTTAGATATAATTACCGGATTAAAGCTTCCGTCACTTCCAAAGTCAACTGCCTTGATATTCGCAATTACTCTTGAAGTAGTATCCGGCTCGCTAAGCTTAAATCCGTCCTCCGTTGCCTTATCGGTTACATTTAATATCTGCTCATCATTTTCAATATAATAATTGATACCGAATAAAACAGGTTTACTGTTATCTTCATTATCGGCATCCTTTGCTTCGATCCAATCAACCTTGGCAACGGTTTCGGCGATCACTCCGTTTGCATATTTAACCTTAAATGCATAGCTTCCGTTCTTATAGAATGTATGAAGCTCACCATCCGCCGAAAGTATCTCTGCACCCTCAGGAATTGTAATCTTTGCATCTACAGGATCATATTTATTTGTATCATCGTTTTCAAGTGAGGTTCTGGAATATTCTATTTCGCATGGTTCGATATCATCATCAAAACCTTCTACATAATAAGTCATCTCCTGTGTGATATATTTTCCGTCCTCAAAACCGGTATATACATTAATCTTAAAGGATGTATTGCAATTAACTACAGCCTCTGCATATTTATAAACCGTAACATCCTCTGCTGCCGAAGCATCAATTCCATCCTTTTCCAATGCTTCCTTCATGCTTAATGTTCTAAGTGAATCATCGGTAGGTGTTATCTCATAACCATCCCCCTTCAGAGTCTCAAATGTCATACCGTAAGCATTCTTGTAACCGCTATCCATCTTAACGGTTATATAATCCAAATCATCATTACTCTTTTCAATATCAGGCATCCAGCTCTTATCAAATCCGGTGTACTTAACTGTTGTTTCATCCTCGTTTCCTAAAAGATCCACATACTTGATTGAATATTTTCCGCCCTTATCGGTTAAGAAGCTCTTTGAAAGTTCAAATTCCGAATCCCCCTTGGCACTGTCCACTGCAAGAATCTTAAGTGGCTGGTTAAATACAACCTTTTGCTTGTTGGTATTTTCTACCTCCTTAAAGCTTATTATATCCTCTGTAGCAGCCGGAACCTTATAACCAACGGTATAATAGGTATATACACCTGTTCCGTTTCCGAATCTGAATGTAATTACATAATTTTCATCATTATCCGTAGCAGGTAAAAGTATATTTGCTTTTACTGTATAATTATCATCATCTGCTGTCTCTGAACATACTACATTAACAACATTGTTATTCTTAACGCTGTCTCCGATTCCCGCATTGTTCCAGATATTGGAATAATCACCGTCATCGGTTATATTGTTAAGTTTCTTATATGTATCCGAACTCAAGGCATATTCTACCGAAATATCATCTCC
>JAILOA010000350.1 GCA_024691065.1 Lachnospiraceae bacterium
TAAATAATGAGGAAATACGATGGAAAGAATTACATCAGAGTCCAATAAAAAAATAAAAAAAATAAAGAAACTCATGGATAACCCCCGTTTTAGAAAAAAAGAGGGGTTATTTGTGGTTGAAGGCGCAAGAATAGTAAATGAAGCTGTTAAAAGAGAGGCAGCAGTTGAGATTTTCATAGATGAGAGTAATAATCCTTTAGTTTATGATCTTTCGGGTGATATTGCTTTAAATAAGTTAAATAACTGTAGTGCTAAGGCAGATTCATTTCGTTTTGATCTTAATTTGATTTTTGTGCCTGTTACAGCTGTTTCAAGTAATATATTTAAGGAACTTAGTAATACCATAAATTCACAGGGGATTATTGCTATATGTAAATCTCCTGAAAATTTTGATTTATCTAAGTTTTGTGTTGATAATAAAAAGGCACCGCTTTTACTTTTACTCGATGGGATACAGGATCCCGGAAATCTTGGAACCATAGTAAGAAGCTCTCTTGGAGCTGATGTAGATGGTCTGGTATTAAGTAAAAATTCTGTGGATATGTTTAATCCTAAGGTTTTACGTTCTACAATGGGTGCTGTTTTTGATCTTGATTATTGCTATGTGGATTCACTTCCTGAAGTAATAGAAATCCTTAAAAATAAAGGGTTTAATATATATGCAACCCTTCCTGAAGAGTCAAAAGCATATTATGATTTTGATTATAAACTACCGACAGCGATTATCATTGGAAATGAAGCCAATGGCATTTCGGAAGAAGTTAAAAAGCTTGATATTAATCATATTACAATTCCGATGGCAAATAATCTTGAGTCCTTAAATGCAGCAGTTGCGGCATCTGTTGTATTGTATGAAGTTGCAAGACAGAGAAGATAAATTTTGAATATGCAGACTAAATTATATTATAATAGACAGACTTAAATTATATTATTTTTCCTCTTCATCGTCTTTGATCTTTTGAAGGAGATGAATCTTAACCTTATCTATATGATTATTGCTTGCCTCTAAAACAGTATATTCTGCATACATATCCTTTACATGTTCACCGGAATTAGGGAAGTGATCAAGAAGATTAATGATATGTCCGGCTATTGAATCATAATTTTCGGATTCGATTTTGATTCCTAATCTGTCATCTATATCATCAAGTTTGGCAACACCAAGAAGAATATAGTCCGTGTCATTAAGTTTTGTAATTTCATCCTCTTCGTTGGTATCATACTCATCACGGATTTCACCGACTATTTCTTCAACCAGATCCTCCATGGTAAGGATTCCGGCAACAGCACCGTATTCATCAAGAACTATGGCCATTGCAATAGATTTTCTCTTCATTTCCATAAATAACTCGGAAATCTTTTTGTATTCATAAGTAAAATAAGCTTCCCTCATTACATTTCGAACATTGAAGGTCTCGATTTCTCCATTATAAAAGAAGAGGTCTTTAAGATTGATAATGCCAATGATATTATCCTCAGATTCCGAAAAGACAGGCATTCTGGTATATTTATCCTGCTTATAACAATCCATAAGCTGCTCATAATTATAATCAGCATCCACAAAACCGACATCAATTTTAGGAACAAGTACATCCTTTGCAAGAGAATCACCGAAATCGACTACATTGTTTATCATCTGATGTTCTTCTTTTTCGATAACACCTTCCTCATGGCTTACATCCAGAATAGTTAAAAATTCATTTTCCGTAATCTGAGGAACGCCCTTATCACTGATTTTAAAGAGTTTTAAAAGAGCGCCGGAAAATTTGTTAAGGAAAAAGCTGATAGGCTTAAACAGAATAGTAATCGCATAAACAGGTCTTGCATACATTAAGGAAAGTTTCTCCGAATGAATTGTAGCAAGGCTTTTTGGTGTGATTTCACCAAAAATAAGTACAAGTAAAGTAAGTATGCCGGTACCGATACCTGAATAAAGTCCCTGTTTACCGGTAATTCCGTGTTTCTTAAGTAAGTCAATGACAAATGTAGTAGTAAGTGAAGATGCGGTCAGGTTTACGATATTGTTACCGATAAGGATTGCAGTAAGCATCTGTGTCTGCATTTCCTTAAGCTTCAATAATGTATTGGCATTCTTTCTTTTTTCATCAACCATAGCCATAACCCTTATTTTTGTAATAGTGGTAAGACATGTTTCAGCTGAAGAAAATAATGCTGATAAAATAAGTAGCATGAATAAAATTATTAAGCGTATCGCGTCTCCGGAATCCAAAAAATATCACCTCCAAGTGAATGAAAAAAAACAAATAATATATCAAATCCGGTAAATAAAATCAATAAATAATATATCAATTCCGAGTAAATATAAACGATTATAATATTTTTGAAAAGTATTAAACATAAGAAAATACGTTAAATATATAATATTTAATATGAATTACAATGTTTAATAATAAAAATTATATGATAATTATAAATCACAATTACCGACTGTTCTTGGGAATGGGATTACGTCTCTTATGTTAGACATACCTGTAAGATACATTACACAACGCTCAAATCCAAGACCAAAGCCTGCATGACGGGTTGTACCATATTTACGTAAGTCAAGATAGAAGTCGTAATTTTCCTCACCCATCTGAAGTTCATTTATACGATTCTTAAGTAAATCAAGATTTTCTTCACGCTGGCTTCCACCGATGATTTCACCGATACCGGGAACAAGTAAGTCCATAGCAGCAACAGTCTTGTTGTCAGGATTAAGTTTCATATAGAAAGCCTTGATTTCCTTTGGATAATCAGTAACGAATACAGGGCGTTTAAATACCTGCTCTGTTAAGTAGCGCTCGTGCTCGGTCTGAAGATCTGCACCCCAGCTGACTTTATACTGGAAGTTATCATTGTTTTTCTCGAGAATTTCAATTGCCTCGGTATAAGTAACATGTGCAAATTCAGATTCCGCTACATTTTTAAGTCTGTCAAGAAGACCTTTATCTATAAAGCTGTTAAAGAATTCCATCTCAGGAGCTGCCTTTTCAAGAACATAATTGATAATGTATTTCATCATATCCTCAGCGAGCTTCATATCATCCTCAAGATCCGCAAATGCAATCTCAGGTTCAATCATCCAGAACTCGGCTGCATGACGGGTAGTATTGGAATTCTCTGCTCTAAAGGTAGGACCGAAGGTATATACATTTCTAAATGCCTGAGCAAATGTTTCAGCATTTAACTGGCCGCTAACGGTAAGAGAAGTCTCCTTACCGAAAAAGTCCTTTGTATAATCAACTGCACCTTCGTCGTTCTTAGGAATATCATTAAAATCAAAGGTTGATACATGGAACATTTCGCCTGCACCCTCACAGTCACTGGCTGTAATAAGCGGAGTGTGTACATAGATGAAGTCTCTCTCCTGGAAGAATTTATGAATAGCATAAGCTATTAAAGAACGAACTCTGAATACAGCCTGGAATGTATTGGTTCTAGGTCTTAAATGTGAAATGGTACGAAGGTATTCCATCGTATGTCTCTTCTTTTGAAGAGGATAGTCAGGAGTCGAAACACCTTCAACTTCTACACTTGTTGCCTGAATTTCAAAAGGCTGCTTAGCATTAGGGGTTGAAACAAGCTTACCCGTAACGATTAGAGCAGCACCTATGTTTAAATGGCGAATTTCTTCTATGTTGGATAAATCAGCATTATATACTACCTGAAGAGGAGTAAAGAATGTTCCGTCATTAAGTACGATAAAGCCGAAATTTTTTGAATCACGGATACTTTTAACCCATCCGCAAACGGTAATTTCCTTATCAAAAAATTCCTCGCTTTTTTGAAATACATCTCTCAATTTAATAATATCCATAATATTTACCACCTTTACATATTTCTTTTTTACTAATATAATATAGTATAATTTTATAAATAAAGCAAGCAAAAAAACGTTTTGCGGAGATTAAGGGTAGCGATATGACTATTGGTATTGATATTACAAAGGGTGCGATTCAGGGAGCTTTTATATCCAAAGACGGAAATGTGAATGTAATAACCGACAATAAAGAGAACAGTTTTCTTTCGGATAAGCTGGTTTTTGAGAGTTCCACAAATAATTATTTAGTCGGAAACAGCATAGATGTTGATAATATGGATTATATATTGATTAAAAATGTATTTTCCGCTCTCGGAACCCGGAAAATATATTATCTTGGGGATAAAAAGTTATATCCACAGGTTGTTTTCGGTATTATTTTAAAGGCTTTTATAAGAAGGATAGAAGAGAATTACGATGTTAAAATAGATTCGGTTGTATTTTCGGTTCCGGTTTTGTTTGACAGCACCGGAAGAGTTGCCCTTATCCAGGCGGCACAAATAGCCGGTCTGCAAACCAAAAGAATTATAAATCAATCTTCTGCATTATTAATGTTTCTTTCTTCATATATGGGCGCAAGCGATAACATTTTCCTTATGACCTACGATAAGTATGAACTTTACGGCGGTATCTTTGATATAGATGATAATGTAATCTATCCGGGCTTTGTCCATTCCGATTTTCCTGATAAATATTCGGAGATTTCGAACTCAAAAGACAATATTATTATTAATTTTTCATTGGATATAATCAGAAAATCCAAGATAAAAACCACTGTTTTAAAAGAATTATTTTTTGTTTTAGATGACACTCTTTATGATGAAATCCCTGATATTGACGATAAAATAAAGGATAAACTCGTTTTGAAGACTAAGCTTAACAATATAAGGGTCATAAGATACGGTTCCATAAGCGCAATAGGTGCGGCTCTTTTGGCACTCAGATTTGATGATATGGATATGGCACTTAAAATATGTCCGAGAGTTGTTAACGAATGTCTTTTTAAGAGTGTTTCCATTGCTTTAAAATCCAATGAAACAAAAGAAATATTTCCGGAAAATATAAGTATTCCATGTTATAAAACACATTTGTTTTTACCTTCCGGGATTTTACAATCAGAGGCCTATACATCAGTTGTTTTAGGTAACAGTAATATGGTATATGAAAATAAATTTATAGGATATCTGGAATTAAACAGATTAAAGAAAAGCTTTTATAAAAAAGAAAAGATACTTGTTACATTCAGAATTGATAAAAACGGAATTATGGATGTGCGTGCGGAAAGAAAGGACAGCAATAAAAAGGTTTATGCCTTTATTACAACGGAAAGCTTTATGGACGGGCAGGAAATACTTGAAGCAACCAGGCTTATAAAACAATTGATTGATAATGATTGCCTGACACTTTGCTTTTAAAAATATAACCGATTACTAAAAGATTATGCTTTTAATGATAAATCAAATGACATAATGCTTTGCATTTAAAAATGTAACCGATTACTAAAAGATTATGCTTTTAATGATAAATCAAATTGCATAATGCTTTGCATTTAAAAATAAAACCGATTACTTGACGCTAAGCCCCATATAGTATAAAATAGCTATTAGTGCAAATTTCAAGTTACATTGATAAAATGGGATTTAGGCTTGATTATAAAAAATTACGGTTTAGAAGGGAGAATTCAAATGGCTAAAATTCGTCCGTTTTCGGCAATAAGACCAACCAGGGAATTCGCAAGTGAAATCGCTGCATTGCCTTATGATGTATTTAATGAGGCAGAAGCAAGAGAGGAAGTTTTAAAGCATCCTTTAAGCTTTCTTAGAATCGATAGACCGGAAACACAGTTTCCCGAAGGAACAGATCCTTATTCCGAGGAGGTTTACAGAAAAGCTCATAAGATATACGTAGATATGAAACTTAAAAAGCAATATTTTCAAGATTTGGATGTTGCTTATTATATTTACCGGTTAACAATGGGAGATCATATACAGAATGGTATAGTTGCCATGGCTGCTGTAAGTGATTATGAAAACGGTATAATTAAAAAACATGAGAATACAAGAGTAGAGAAGGAACTGGACAGAATTAATCATATTACCGAATTAAGTGCTCAAACAGGTCCCATCTTCCTTGCATACAGAGCAAATGAAGTGATTAATAATATTGTAAAACGCGTTATTGATGAAGAAAAGCCTATCTATGATTTTACATCGGATGACGGCATCAGACATACTATGTATAAAATCAATGAATCACGTGATATTGCTGATATCATAGATCAATTTAAACATATGAATTCTATTTATATAGCAGACGGTCATCACAGGGCCGCATCAGCTGTTAAAGTATGTAAGAAAAAACTTGAATATGTTGATTTAATTGATGATACAATTGAAGCTAATTATTTTCTTTCCGTGCTTTTCCCGCATGATGAGTTATTGATTATGGATTACAACAGAACCGTTAAAGATTTGAACGGTCTTAGTGAGGAAGAATTTTTAAATAAGATTAAGGATAACTTTACCGTTGAAAAGATGGAAGGTGAATATAAAAAGCCTTCAAAGAAGGGTGAAGTAAATATGTATCTTAACGGTCAGTGGTACATTCTTAATGTAAATCCGGAATTAATTCCCGATGATCCTGTTAAGTCCCTGGATGTATCACTCCTTCAGGATTATTTATTAGATCCTGTTCTTGGTATTTTAGATCCCAGAACCGATGACAGAATCGATTTTGTCGGAGGTATCAGAGGATATAAGGAGCTCGAGAAGAGAGCCGATACCGATATGAAGGTTTCATTTGCTATGTATCCGACAACCATTGAAGAATTGTTCAATGTAGCGGATGCCGGTCTTTTGATGCCACCAAAATCTACATGGTTTGAACCAAAATTAAGGAGCGGATTGATTATTCATGAAATTTAATTTTTTAAAAGATGACAGTAAGGTAATGAAGGTTCTTTCAAAAATTGTTGACGGCCTTCTTTTAACAATTATATTTTCAATTGCATGTATACCTTTATTTACAATCGGATGTTCTTTTACGAGCTTTTATTATGCTTCCGTAAAAGTTATAAGAAGAAACAGAGGATATATGTTCAGATCTTTTATAGACAGCTTTAAGCTTAATTTTAAGCTTTCAACTGTTGTCTGGCTTATCCAGTTTTTAATAATGGGTATATGTACACTCGGAGCTTATGTTGCATTTACAAGTAAGGGGATGCTTGGATCTGTTGTTTCGGTAATACTTATAGCGATTTATTTTGCTATATTTGTAGTTGCGCTTACCGCCGGACCATTTATCTATCCGGCAATTTCAAGATATAAAATGAATCTTAAAAATGCTTTAAAGCTTGCTCTCATTATGGTTCTTTCACATCCGGGCAAAAGCTTACTGGTATTTTTTATGACTGTAACCTATATCTTTCTTATGATATTTTCGGCCATGAACCTTGTTATTCTGGTATTTATATGGCCTGAATTGTATATATTGGGGCTTTCCATGATTATGGAAAAGGTATTGTTGGAATATATTGATTCCATTAAGAATGAGTAATAAAAAATATAAATGGAAATGAGAGAAGCTATGAACAAAAAATTATATGATCTTATGGATTGGGGCGATGTAGAAGAGGTAGTTTACTCTGAATCCACAAATCCCGAAAGAATTTTAGGAATGCATAAAATTCCTGAAGGGTTGCTTATCCAGGCTTTTTTTCCTGGAGCGACAAATGTTGAATTGGTAGAAAAAAGCTCTTCTAAAATGTATAAAATGGAAGTGGCCGATGAAGCCGGATTTTTTGCGGTTTTAATTCCTAAAAAAAGAATATTTAAATATACTTATAATGTTTATTATGAAAATCAAACCTTAAGAGCCGTCGAGGATTTGTATTCTTTTACAAATCTAATCGAAAATGATGATTTGAAGCGTTTCGAGGATGGTAATCTGGATGATGCTTATCATATATTGGGTGCGCATGTTGACAAAGTTAACAATATATCCGGCGTCAGATTTGCGGTCTGGGCACCTAATGCCATGCGAGTAAGTGTCATAGGTGATTTTAATAATTTTGACGGAACAGCATACCAGATGATGAAACTGGGTGATAGTAATGTATTTGAGTTGTTTATTCCGAATGTTAAGGAAGGAAGCTCTTACAGATATGAGATGAAACTCCGTTCCGGAAAGGTTATTATCAAGAATGATCCTTATGCTATGGATTTAAATGTAACGGAAAGTGAAAGGTACTCATCCGTACCGACTTCTAAATCGTATATTTGGAAGGATATGCATTGGTATCAGAAAATACAAAAAAAGAATTATCTGACATCCGCTTTAAATATTTATGAGGTACATTTGGGAAGCTTTTTAGGTGAGGTTACTACCTACGAAGAACTTGCCGAGAAGATTATTGAAAAAAAGGATAAACTTTTATTTACCCATATTTTGCTGTTTCCGATTGCCGAATATGATGATAAGGCATCGGCAGGCTTTATGACTTCGGATTATTATTCACCTTGTAAAAGTTTTGGGGATAATGTTGATTTTAAGATATTTATTAATAAACTTCACCGTGCCGATATCGGTGTTATCCTTGGATGGTCGGCAACATATTTTCCGAAAGCCGAAAATTCGCTTTATAAATATGACGGTAACAGTTGTTATGAAAATAATGATGCAAATAAGGCTAATCATCCTTTCGTAGATGCAGCCCGTTTTGATTTCGAGAAAAACAGTGTAAGATGCTTCTTAAAATCAAATGCATTGTTCTGGATTGAAGAATATCATATCGACGGATTAAGTGTAAATTCCCTTGAAACCGCTATATTTACTGACTATGGAAAGATAATTTCATCTAATTATAATGATAATCCGGAAAATCTCTATACAGTAAATGAATATGGTTGTTCTTTCTTCAGGGAATTAAATGCTTTGATACACAATAAGCATCCCGAAGTAATAACTATTGCCGAGGAAATTCCGGGATATCAGGGAGTTACATATTCTTCGGAAGAAGATTCATCGGCACTCGGATTTGATTTTAAATACAATGACTATTTCAGACAATCACTTATAGAATATATGTGTACCGATCCTTCATTTAAGAAGAACAGACATGAGCTTATTACCGATAATATGGTTTATGCATATAGCGAGAATTTTATATTACCTTTATCTCATAATCTGTTTGAAAAGATGTTTGGGGCACGTATTACGATGCTTCCGGGCAATGAACTACAAAGGAATGCCGAATTAAAGCTGCTTTATGCTTATCATATGACGCATCCGGGTAAAAAGATGTTCTTTATGGCTCTTGAAAATGCATTGAATGAGGCCTGGTCACCGGATTCGTATATCTCTTATTATGAAAGCAACAATGAGGAATTTAGTACATTCCTCCGCGATTTAAATAAATTTTATTTGGAACATCCTGCACTTTTTGATTCCGATTATGAAACAGAAGGTTTTTCATGGATGAGTTGTTTGGATTCGGATCATAGTATTATTACATTTTCCAGAAATTCCTCAACAAGTGATGAAGTATTATTTGTGATTATCAATTTTGCTCCTGTACTTTATGAGAATTTTATTGCCGGAGTACCTTTCTTCGGAACTTATAAGGAAATCTTTTCAAGTGATAATGTAAATTACGGCGGTTCCGGACATTTGAATCAATCAGCTATTATATCAAAGGATATTCCTTGGGATGGGAGAGAATATAGCATTAATGCGGTTGTTCCGCCGCTGAGTATGATTATATTCGAAGCTAAAAAGTTAGAATAATATAGAACAGGATGGTATTTTCAATGATTAAGTACTATAAAACAGATGATAAGAAAATACATGAAGAAACAGGACCGGGAACAGGTGTCTGGATAAATATTGTTAATCCTACGGAAGACGAAGCGCAGCATATTTCCTCGGAATTAAATATCGATGTTCAGGATATAAAGGCTGCCTGCGACGAGGAAGAAACATCCCGTGTGGAGCTTGAAGACGGCTATACACTTATTCTTGTCGACTTGCCTGTACCTGAAGTAATTAATGATGTAGAAGGATATACCACAATACCTCTCGGTATTATAATTACACAGGATTCGATTATTACTGTTTCAACCGTTGAATCTCCGGTTTTGGCACCTTTTATTAATAATCGTGTAAAAGAGTTTTCAACAAAAAAGAAATTACGTTTTGTTTATCAGATATTATTTAGAATAACTGCTCAATATCAGGCTTATCTTAGACTTATAGATAAGAAAAGAACAGCAATAGAAGAGAATATCGGTGGGGGAACAGAGGATGATGATATTATCAGCTTACATTCACTCGAATCCACACTCGTTTACTTCGCAACATCTCTTAGAGCAAACGGAGCAGTGCTTGACAGGCTTACAAGATATAAGCGTTTAGAACAATACCCTGATGATAAAGAACTCCTTGATGATGTTATTACCGAGAATAAACAGGCTATCGAGATGACTACAATTTACAGGGATATTATCAGTGGTACCCGTGATCTGTTATCAACAATTATCAATAATAAAATAAATGATGTCATGAAATACCTGACATCAATAACCCTGGTTCTTGGTATTCCGAATATTATTTCCGGTATGTACGGAATGAATGTTAATTCCAAGGGAGTACCTCTCGCACATACGGTATATGGTTTTACATCTATAGTTATTGGTGTTATTATAATTTGCGGTATTGCTTTGCTTATATTAAAACGAAAAAAATTATTATAATTATGTTCACATAATTATCACAAAAATCTTAATAAAATATTCATTTTTTTCTTTACAAATTAATACTTTTGGTATATTATATTTATTAAGAATTAATGAAGATTTTTAAAGATTTTTTTAAGAATATTTAGTTGATTTGTAACTAAATATATGGAGGATTTTATATGGAATACAAATTTACGGATGAAAATTTTAAGTCTGAGGTTTTAGAGGCAGATGGTCTTGTTTTGGTTGATTTTTACGCAGATTGGTGTGGTCCATGTAAAATGATGGCTCCTGTAATCGCTCAGATAGCTGATGAAGTAAGTGATGTTAAGGTAGGTAAGCTTAATGTCGATGATTCACCTAATACAGCAGGTCAGTTTAATATTATGTCTATACCGACACTTCTATATGTTAAAGGTGGACAGGTAGTTAATCAGTCAGTAGGAGCTCAGCCTAAGGCAGCAATCTTAGAGGCTATTGAAAAATTTAAATAATTTTACAGAATGTAAGATTATTTTTTGTTTCGGGTTTTCCCGATATGAATTCATTTAAAAATAAGGATAAAGTAAATTTATCATTACATACTTCACTCTCACATTCCCCCAACGATTCTTCGTTGGGGGTATTTTTTGTAAGTGTTTTTTTATCCGGAATCTTTGCTAACGCCTAAAGATGGGGATTTCTCCTAATGATTTAAAGTTTTTTCTTTACATTCAAGGGGTAGAATGCTAAAATAAACTGTTGAGTAATACGGATAATCGCGGAGAGCTTATGCTTTACGAGGAAAGTCCGGGCTTCAAGAGGGGCAGGATGCCGGATAACGTCCGGCGGAGGTGACTCCCGGGAAAGTGCAACAGAAATTAAACCGCCTGCTTTTGCAGGTAAGGGTGAAATGGCAGGGTAAGAGCCTACCGCATGTCCGGTAACGGGCATGGTCAGTGTAAACCCCATCCGAAGCAAGACCAAACAGGAACGTCGACGGGCCCCTGATAGTTCCGGGTAGGTTGCTTGAGGCTGTCGGTAACGGCAGTCCTAGATAGATGATTATCACTTTCGCATTATGCGAATTTACAGAACCCGGCTTATAGTATTACTCATTTATTGATTTTTAAGTCATCTTTACTTTTGTAAGGCTGACTTTGAATCTGTTTTATAAGTCCTCTCTATCGGACATAAATTCAAATTAATAGACAGGTGGATGTATAATATGGCATTATCACCAATGATGCAGAATTATTTAAAAACTAAAGAAGAATATAATGATTGCTTTTTATTTTACAGATTAGGCGACTTTTATGAACTGTTTTTTGAGGATGCCGAAAGGGTAAGTAAGCTCCTGGATCTGACACTTACCGGAAAGAATTGCGGTCTTCCCGAAAGAGCTCCTATGTGCGGAGTACCTTTCCATGCAGCTGACGGTTATATAGATAAGCTTGTTAATGATGGATATAAGGTTGCAATCTGTGAGCAGGTAGAAGATCCGAAGACTGCTAAGGGCCTCGTTAAAAGAGAGGTTATCAGAGTTGCTACTCCCGGAACTAATCTTAATATAGCCGGTTTGGATGACACCAGAAATAATTATCTTATGAGTGTTATATATACTACTAATAAAATCGGTATTTCCTATGCAGATGTTACTACCGGTGCGTTTTATCTAACAGAATTTGATGATTTATCAAATCTTCTTGATGAAATATATAAAATAAACCCCAAAGAAATCATTTGTAATGAATCATTCATGGTCAGCGGTATCGATTTGGACCGTCTCAGAAATGATTATGGAATTATAATTTCAGATACAGATCCATTATTTTATGATGATGAAAGATGTAAAAATGCTCTTTTGAAACATTTTAATACAGAATCAATAGAAGGACTCGGTATATCGGATTTTACTATAGGAGTTGTTGCTGCAGGATTTTGCCTGCTTTATATGGAAGATGCCATTAAGACAGAACTTTCTCATATAACTTCCATTAAGCCTTATGTTTCAAGTGATTATATGTTGTTAGATATATCTACACGAAGAAATCTTGAGCTTTGTGAAACTATGCGTGAGAAGGAAAAGCGTGGTTCTTTATTTTGGGTGCTTGATAAAACCAGGACTGCCATGGGCGCAAGGGCTCTTAGAAATGCGATAGAGCAGCCTTTGATAAAAAAGAAGGATATCGAGTTACGTCTGGATGCAGTCGAAAGCATTTATAATAATCAATTTGCAAGAAATGAATTTAGAGCTGATTTAAATTCGGTATATGATTTAGAAAGATTAATAAGTAAAATCAGTTATAAATCCGCAAATCCGAGAGATTTGATTGCACTTAAGCAATCACTTCTTGCACTCCCGGATATTAAATACCAATTAGCTGATATGAAAGATACATTGTTAAGTAATATCTATAATGAACTCGATATTATGAAGGATTTATATGATTTAATTGATGCAGCTATAGTAGAAGAACCGCCGATAACGGTACGTGAAGGTGGGATTATTAAACCGGGTTATAACGAGGATGCCGACAGACTGAGAGTTGCTCAAAAGGAAGGTAAAAACTGGCTTAATGAGGAGCTTGAAACCGAGAGAGAAAAGACAGGCATCAAGAATCTGAAGTTAAAATATAACAAGGTTTTCGGTTATTATCTGGAGGTTACAAATTCCTTTAAGGATAAGGTTCCGGAGGATTGGATAAGAAAGCAGACTCTTGTAAATGCCGAGAGATATATGACTCCTAAACTTAAAGAATTAGAGGAAACTATCTTAGGTGCCCAGGATAAGCTTTATGACCTGGAATATGACCTATTTTCAGAGGTTTTAAATACCTTATTTAACAATATCGAGAGAATTCAGAAAACCGCTACCCATATAGCTAATCTGGATATGTTCGTTTCTCTTGCGCATGTCGCTGTGGAAAACAGATATGTAAGGCCTCAAATTACTACCGACGGGAAGATAAATATTAAAAAGGGCAGACATCCGGTTGTTGAGAAGATGATTAAAAATGATTTATTCATTGATAATGATACGAAGCTTGACAACGAAGATAGACGGATTTCCATTATTACTGGTCCAAATATGGCCGGTAAATCTACATATATGAGACAGAGCGCTCTTATAGTGCTTATGGCTCAATTAGGTTCCTTTGTACCTGCCGAAAGTGCAGTGATAGGCGTTACGGACAGGATTTTCACAAGAGTCGGAGCCAGTGATGATCTCGCAAGCGGTCAATCAACATTTATGGTTGAAATGACGGAGGTCGCCAATATTTTAAGAAATGCAACCAAAAACAGTTTGATTATACTGGATGAAATAGGCCGCGGAACATCGACTTATGATGGACTTGCGATTGCCTGGGCAGTTGTCGAATACATTTCAAATAAGGCAAAAATAGGTGCAAAAACATTGTTTGCAACACATTATCATGAGCTTACCGAACTTGAGGGAAAACTTAGTGGGGTAAATAATTATTGTATAGCTGTTAAGGAACAAAAATCGGGAATTATTTTTCTTAGGAAAATAATTAAAGGTGGAGCCGATAAGAGCTATGGTATCGAGGTTGCACGTCTGGCCGGAGTTCCCGAGGATGTACTTATAAGAGCCAGGGAAATAGTTGATGAGCTTGTGGATAATACTCTTCTTGAAAAGGTTAAGCAGATTGAGATTAAACAGGCTGATAAAAAAGATTATGCCGAATATGAAGAAAACAGGCAACTTTCATTTTTTGATTATATGGATAACAGTAACAGTAAAAATGATGAAATAATAGATAAAATTAAGGCTTTAAATGTTTCTTCTATGACTCCGATTGAAGCACTTAATTTTCTTGATTCCTTGCAAAAGGATGTTAAAAACCTGTAGTTTAATGGAGGATTGGATTTGTCTGAAATATATGAAAAAAAGGTTGAGGTTCCGGCCGAATATCATACCGTTGTATTTGGGGTATATGATAGCAACCTTAGGAAGATTGAGAAAAATTTCAATGTGAATTTTTCCTCTCACAATGGCGATAACGTTTTTTCGGGTGATGAAAAAAATGTTGAATGTGCCATCAGGGTTATAGATGAGCTTAATTCACTTGCCGGCAATGGTGAGGAAATAACCGCTCAAACAGTTGATTATGCTATTTCCGTTGCCCTGAAGGAAATAGATGTTAAGCTTGAAAAGTTATCCGGTGATATTATCTGTCACACGGTTATGGGTAAAATAGTAGCACCTAAGACCGTAGGTCAGAAAAATTACGTAGATAACATTAAAAACAAGATGATTACATTCGGCATCGGTCCCGCCGGTACAGGTAAGACTTATCTTGCAATGGCAATGGCGATTGATGCATTTAAAAAAGATGAGGTAATGAGGATAATACTTACCAGACCTGCGATTGAAGCGGGAGAGAAGCTTGGTTTTTTGCCGGGAGATCTGCAAAGTAAGGTTGATCCTTATCTAAGACCTCTCTATGATGCACTTTATCAGATTATGGGTGCAGAACAATATCAAAAAAATTTCGAAAAAGGCCTTATAGAGGTAGCGCCTCTTGCATATATGCGTGGCAGGACGCTTGATAATTCCTTTATAATCCTGGATGAAGCTCAAAATACCACACCTGCGCAGATGAAAATGTTTCTTACCCGTATAGGTTTCGGCTCTAAGGTTGTTGTAACCGGAGACCTTTCCCAAAAAGATTTGCCGGATGGTCAGATCTCAGGACTGGATAATGCACTTTATGTACTTAAAAAGGTTGATGACATAGGGGTTTCGTATCTTACCTCTGTTGATATCGTACGTCACCCGTTGGTACAAAAGATTGTAAATGCTTATGATAAGTACGAAGAGAAAAAGAGTAAACAGCGTGAGCATTCAAACTCCGGTAAGGGAACTTCCCTTGGCAATAAAAATGACAGAGAGAGTTGGAATTCTTCCGGTAAAAAAAGAAATTGATATTCGGGAAACCGGACATAAATCCGGTTATATGATAATCCCTAAAATAATTTAAATTAAAGTATGACAGGAAATAATTATGAATATTTATTTTGAAAATGAAGCAGAGTATGATTTAGGCTTTGATTATGAAAATATCTTAAGCGAGGTTATAAATAAGGCTTTGGAAAGTGAAAATTTTCCTTTTTCTTATGAAGTAAATCTATCATTTGTCAATAATGAAGAGATTCATGAAATTAACAAAGAAACAAGGGGAATAGACAGACCTACGGATGTGTTATCCTTCCCGATGATTGATTTTAGTGCTCCGGCAGATTATTCAATCCTGGATGATTCCTCATATTTAGCAGGTTGTATTAATCCTGATACAAATGATATCATACTTGGAGACATATTAATTTCTGTTGAAAAAGCGATGGAACAGGCAGAAGAATATGGCCATCCTCTAAAAAGAGAAATTTGTTTTCTGACTGCACACAGTATATTACATTTACTTGGCTATGATCATGAAACAGATGAAGAACGTTTAGTTATGGAGAAAAAACAGGAAGATATACTTGAATCATTAGGTATTACCAGATAGAAAATGCAGAAAGGATAGCTTATGGCTTCTAAATCCAATTCCGGGAATTTTTTAAGACAGGGCAGTATATTGGCTGCCACAAGCATATTGGTCAGATTGATAGGTATGCTTTACAGAATTCCCCTGGCAAATATAATAGGCGATGAAGGAAATGGTATATATTCTCCGGCGTATGAGGTATATAGTCTTCTTTTGATTTTGTCTTCAAATGCCATGCCTCTTGCAGTATCCAAGATGGTATCCGAAAAAATGGCAAAGAGAAAATATCAGGAAACCAAAAAGGTCTTTAAATGCTCTCTGATATTTGCTTCCTGTACCGGTGGTATATGTGCATTATTCCTGTTTTTCGGTGCAGACTTTTTGGAAAGAGTTTTTTATTCAAAGCTTGCGGGCATAAATATTCCATTTAAAATACTTGCTCCGACAATTTTCATTGTGGCAATCCTTGGTGTTTTAAGAGGTTTCTTTGAAGGCAATAAAACCATGATTCCAACGGCATTTTCGCAGGTTATTGAACAGATAGTAAATGCATTTATCAGTGTTTATGCGGCTTATATGTTTATCTACCTGCACAGTGCAAGCCCTTATGTATCCGCATGGGGTGCAGCGGGCGGAACGATGGGTACCTGTATTGGTGCATTCAGTGCCCTCATTATAATGATTTTATTATATATACTCTTCGGACCTTATTTTATAAAGCTTTTTAAGAAAGATAAGAGAAAGCATGTACTTGATACAATAAGTATATTTAAACTGGTTATTGTTACGGTAACACCTATTATACTTAGTCAGACCGTATATCAGCTGAGTGGAACCATCGACACCATCCTATTTAATAAATTTATGGATATCCGTGATATTAATGTAATAGATATCAAGAAAATGCTTGGTATATATAGTACAGATTACAGACTTCTTGTAAATGTACCGATAGCTATTTCAACAGCAATTTGTTCTTCGATGATCCCAAGTCTCGTAAGAGCCTATGTAAATAAAGAGAAGGACATTATAGAAAGCAGCATAAGTCTTGCCATAAAATTCAATATGATTATTGCAATTCCATCCGCCTTTGGTCTTGCAATTCTCGGAAAACCGATATTACAGCTCATTTTTTCAAATACTGACATAAATATGGGATCAATAATGCTTATGACAGGTAGCTCATGCATTATATTTTATTCATTATCAACAGTAACCAGCGGCGTATTGCAAAGTGTTAATAAAATGAGGGTGCCGGTTATAAATGCCGCAATTTCATTGGTTTTACACATCATCCTTGTAATCCTTCTTATTGCATTTACAGGACTTGGTCCTTATGCCCTGGTAGTAGGAAATGTTACTTACCCGCTTGTGGTTTGTATATTAAATGCATTTTCGCTTAAGAAGTATATTGGATTTAAGCAGGAGATTAAGAATACATTTATTGCACCGATTTTAGTTTCCGTCGGAATGTCCGTTGTGACAATAATTGTCTGCTATGGCTTGATAGCCATAACTCATAAAACGGTTATCGGTGTTCTTATCGGAGTTATGGTTGCGGTTACATTATATTTTGTCGGAATTCTTAAATCCAAATGTCTTACAAAAGATGAGCTTTTCCAATTCCCTTATGGCCGAACAATGTATACAATTGCTGTCAGATTTAAATTAATGAAATAAGGAGTGAATATTTATGACAACCTTTATTTATATTCTATCATCCCTCTTTTACGGATTATTTGAGGCAATACTTTTTGACGGTGCCGGTATGATAAACTTTCTTGAAAAGATCAGTAAAACAAATGTTATATCCACAGGTTACAGTGTTTATCTTTTCAGCGTTATCGGCTTTATAATTGCGATTATAATAATGCTTAGAAATGAATTTAAGTATATCATTAAAGGTTACATAAGCTTTTTTACAAAGTCTTCGGGAGCCGGGAGCGAAAGAAGAACTTCAGACAGTGATTCAAATTCCGGAAAAAGAAGGGCTCAGAAAAACTATTTTCCGTATTCATTAGGTGTTTTGATTTCTATTATCATTGCAATTACATTATCAAATTTTGTGATGGGATATATAAAGGAAACCATAGAAATTCCTTTCTTTACGGGAGCAGGATTTATTATTTCGGCTCTTTTCATGCTGATATTTATATTTGCAAACAAAGGAAATTACAAAGCTGATTCATTTATGCTATGGATAAGCTTTCCGGTTGGTATTGCAGCCGGTATTTCACCTACTCCGGGTGTTTCATGTATATTAATTGCAATGACCGCGTTGGTGCTTGCAGGTTGTGAGGTACATTTTGCTTACAGATATGCTTTACTTATTGATATTCCTGTTATGATTGTCTCTCTTGTAAATACATATAAGCATTTAATGATTGATTTTAAATTTTCACCGATTTGCATTGTTGCTCTTATTATTTCAACAGTCGGAAGTATGATAGGTATTGTTTTCTTTGATAAGATACAGGAAACAAAGATAATTTATATATTCCCTGTGATTTCTCTTGCACTTGGAATATTTATGGGATTATAAAAAATTATATAGGTATTTTATATATTTAGGGATTAAAGTAATGTATAAAATTCGGGGATTTTAGATTTATCGAAATAATTTTAAATTCTGTTTTTAATGGGAATGTAGTAATCATAAAACTTAACTTAAAAAAGTGAGGATTATATTTAAAATGGCAGTAGCAAACAAGAAAAGTGATAATACAACTAAATCAAGCAACAGTAGTTCGGGAAGAACTACCGGAAGTAAAAGAACATCAAGAAATTCAAATTCCGCTAATAAGACATCTTCCTCCGGGACGTCTTCCGCTAAGACTTCTTCCGGAAAAACAACCGGTTCTAAGAGTTCTTCCGGAAGCAGGCGTACTTCAAGAAGCAAGGCCGCAGAAAAAAAACGCGAAGAGGCTTATCAGCAAATTAATGATTATGAGGACAATAAAGCATTTGCACATAGTTTATATCTGGTTATATGCATTATAGTTTCAATGTTTTTATACTTATGTTTCTTCGGGCTTTGTTCCAAGCTTGGTATAGTATTCACCGGAATATTTTTCGGAATATTCGGATGGAGTGCATGGCTTCTTCCTATTTATGTTATATTTACATCTGTTCTCATCTTTGCAAATCCGGGTAATAAGAAAATCAGACGTTGGGTTATAGCGACTTATTTATACATTTTCTTTACTAAAATGTTTTTCCAGGTTATTTCAGGAAATGATTCAATTATAGAATATTTTCACAGCAATCATATTATCCATAAAAATTTCTTCGAATGTCTTTATTTGTCATTTAAGGACATTTCGGTTCTGGGAAAGCTTAATGGTGGCTTATTCTGTAAGCTTTTATGTAATGGCTTGACTGCGATTCTCGGTAAGGTCGGTTCTGCTTTTATAGCCATAGCGGGGATGGTTCTATGCGTGGTGCTTGGTTTTGGTAAAGAGATAACAATTTATTTCAGAAGAAAAAATGAATATAACCAAAGGATGGAAGAGTTAAGGCAGGAATATGTTGAAGAAGAACCTGTTGTAACCGGTACGGTAAAACCTGCTCCGAAGCCTTTACCTGATAATTACTCTTTCAGAGAACCAAGGCCTGAGAATGCTATATATGACGAAGCTAAGGTAAATGAAGCTGCGACCCGAATGCCTTCTGCTCACCAAAATACCGTAGAAACTTTAGCTTCCGATAAAACCTCCGATAATATGAATGCCGGCACAAGGAGAAGAAGATCCAAAACATCTACCGAAAATTCAAATTCATTAAATGATGAAAATGCTTCAAATTCAAAGGGACCGAATTTCAATTTTATTTCTTTTATAAATAATAAAAGGAACAATGGTAATCAGGAAAACGCCGAAAATGTAGTCGATGAAGGTAATACACAACCGTCAAAGAGAAACTTTTTCAGTAATCTACCTAATTATATTGAAAACAAAAAAGAAGAGAATGAAACCGATGCTCCTGTTAATAAACCAAAGCAGGATGATAACGGCGAGCCTGTTTACAAACGCGAATTAAGAGATAAATTTGATAAAAATAAAACTAAAAATGCATCTGATGCTGATTCAAAAGGCACTGATATTAAGAATGGATCTGCGTCAAATTCCGACAAACCGGTCGCTTCATTTTCCGGAAATAAAGCAGGATTAGAGGAAATAAAGACTAACGAAGAGGAAATCGAGGCTGCAATTAATGATTCCGATAATGAGGCACTTAAGGCAGCTAAGAAGGAGGCAAAGGCTCCTAAGAAACGATCAGAAAGAAAGTCCGCAAAAAAGATGGATAAGAATGAACTTGATGAGGCTGTTTCAAAGTTTGGGGAGTCATTCGAAGATGCCGAAGAGGTCGATGATTACATTTATCCGACCTATGATTTGCTGGATCCGGTTCCTGTTTTAAATGATAAGATTAATTCGGATGCCGAACTTATGGAAATGGCCGATAAGTTGCAGGAAACCCTTAAGAGCTTCGGTGTAAATGTTACGATTGAAGATGTTGTTTCCGGTCCTTCGGTTACAAGATTTGAGCTTAAACCGGAAGTCGGTGTTAAGGTTAATAAGGTTAAATCTTTGAGTGATGATATTATGCTTTCTCTCGCTGTAAAGTCAATAAGAATCGAGGCTCCGATTCCGGGTAAATCTGCAATCGGTATCGAGATTCCAAATGCAAAGAAGCGTCCCGTTACATTCAGGGAATTAATTGAGGGTGAAGAGTTTAAGGATTCAAATGCAGGTCTTGCCTTTGCTGTAGGTAAGGATATATACGGTAAAATCATAGTTACCGATATTGAGAAAATGCCGCATTTGCTTGTTGCAGGTGCTACAGGTTCCGGTAAATCGGTGTGTATAAATACTCTTATTATGAGTTTATTGTATAAATATAAGCCAAATGAGCTTAAGCTTATAATGATTGATCCTAAGGTTGTTGAATTATCGGTTTATAACGGTATTCCTCATCTTTTCTGTCCTGTCGTTACAGATGCCAAGGAAGCAGCGGCTGCGCTTAACTGGGCAGTTGCGGAAATGATGAAGAGATATAATAAGTTTAAGGAACTCGGTGTCAGAAATATAAAGGGATATAATAAAAAGGTTGCGAGTGTTCCGAATGCCGAAGATGCCGGATATGGTCATATGTGTTCTCTCGTACTTATAGTTGACGAGTTTGCGGACCTTATGGCAGTTGCATCGAAGGAAGTTGAGCAGGCGGTATGTAGAATCGCGCAGCTTGCCCGTGCGGCCGGAATACATTTAATTCTTGCCACACAAAGACCTTCGGTAGATGTTATCACCGGTCTTATCAAGGCAAATATTCCTTCGAGAATTGCGCTTTCAACTTCATCTGCCATCGACTCGAGAACCATTATTGATATGGCGGGAGCGGAGAAACTTGTAGGACACGGCGATATGCTCTTTTTCCCTGCCGGAAGTTCAGAGCCTGCACGTTTGCAGGGTAGTTTCTTAACCGATGAAGAGATTGAAAGAGTAACTAATTTCCTTAAAGATAATAATGATGCACCTGTATATGACAGGTCCGTAACTAAGGTTGTTCAGGTGACCGAAACCAATGATGCTTCAAAGGAACAGGATGACAGGGATGAATATTTTGAGCAGGCAGCGAGATTTGTAATTGAATCCGAGCGTGCTTCAGCCGGTCAACTTCAAAGAAAATTTAAAATCGGTTTTAACAGAGCAGGCAGAATTTTAGACCAGCTTTGTGAAGCCGGAATTGTCGGTGAATCGGAGGGAACCAAGCCACGTGCGGTTCTTGTTACAATCCCCGAATTAAATATGATGTTGGGTGTCGGAGCAGAAGACGATTCTTCTGAAGAAAATGAGGATTCTACAGAAGATGAGATAAATGATTCCGTTGCCTTGGATGCATTAGCTTCATTGGAAGAATCTAATGATAATCCGTCCGGAGAACTTACTGACATAAATACTTCGGATGATGATACGAATGATTAAAATATTTTTATAATAATTGTATTTTTTAAAGCTTTTAGGATATTTCAGGCAGGTAAGTCACGGTAAATATAATTGCCGGCGGGTCGTATGCATTTATATTCTAAAAGCTTTAACTCAGTTCAATCAGGAGTTTTATTTTATGATTAATGGTAAATATGCCGGTATTGTTATTTATAATACCTTTCTGAATACAAAAAAATATTCCGAGCATGTTGACTGGTTGCTTGATGCAGCTAAAAGGCATGATATATTGCTTATGCCGGTCGGAAATTCCGATATAATTTCTGTTATTAATCCGGATGGTGAAGTAAAATGTGCTTTATCTTCGGCTGTAAATCTTCTGAAATACGGATTTATAGAATCACCGGATGAATTACAGGATGAATATGCTGCTATAAATAAGATTGATGAAGATTCACAGAATTCTGAGTCTTTGATAGAGGATTCATATGATTCTGAGTCTTTGATAGAGGATTCACAGGATTCTGAGTCTTTGATAAAAGATTCACATCATTTTAATATAGATTTACTTGATTTTATTATTTATTGGGATAAAGATATAAGGCTCGGAAAGCTTCTGGAAGAAAGCCTGGATGCAAAATTCTTTAATGCTATTGATTCTGTTGCAATTTGTGATGATAAATATGAAACATATCTAAAACTTTCTAAATGGAACAAAGAAAATCCCGATAAAAAACTGAATCTTATAAAAACCATACTTGTTCCAATGACCTATGAAAATATCGGATTTAGCAAGTTTGATGATAATTCTCTTGATTTTATTAAGAAAATAGGAGATACTTTATCCTATCCTTTTATTATAAAGGAATGCTTCGGTTCCTTCGGAGCCCAGGTATATAAGGCCGACAATGAAAAAGAGGCTGTTAATATCATTAAAGCACATGAAAGGCATCCTCTCATTTGTCAGGAATATATCGAAGAATCGAAAGGCGAAGATGTAAGGATACAGGTTGTAGGCGACAGGGTAGTATGTGCAATGCACAGGAAAGCCAATAATGATGACTTCAGGGCAAATATTACCAACGGCGGAACTGCCTATAATTATGAGCCTTCGGAAAAAGAAAAGGAAATTGCATTAAATGTAACTAAGGCTTTAGGGCTTACCTTTACAGGCGTGGATTTATTATTTTCGGATAAGAAAGCGGAAATTGTCTGCGAGGTTAATTCCAATGCGCATTTTAAAAATATCAGTGAATGCACCGGTATAAATGTAGCGGAGGAGATTATTTCTTATATTTGCGATTGTTTAGTTAATTCCAAGCATTCATAAGCCGGAAACTAAGTGTATTAAAGAATATCTGCTTAATTTTAGGTTAAATACGGATAATAAATTTAAATAAATTAACACTTTAAACATAAATATATGTTAATACTGTTTGGGTTTTAAACTAAATATTAAGATTTGTATAAAAATAATTTGTATCAAAATAAAAGGAAAAATGTTATGAATAATTATTTGGAAGAAGTTTATTTAAAACGAGGTATATCAAAAGAGGTTTTTGGGCTTGTAAATAAGGCTGAGGCTTCTCTTGAAAAGGAATTTAAGACAATTGATGAAATTAGTGAGATTAATCAGCTAAAGGTTTTAAATGCTATGCAGGATGTTTCTGTGAATACGGAATGCTTAGGTGAATCAACCGGATACGGTTATGATGATTACGGAAGGGAAACACTTGAAAAGCTCTATGCCAAGGTTTTTAAAGCGGAAGCTGCTCTTGTAAGACCTTCTATTACCTGCGGAACCCATGCCCTTACTATAGTGCTTTCCGCAATATTAAGGCCGGGCGATATATTGTACTGCCCTGCAGGAAGGCCTTATGATACCTTGGAAGGCGTAATAGGCTTAAAGGATGAGAATCCACCGGGATCATTAAAGGAATTTAACATAGGATATCTGGAAACCCCTTTAAAAGATGATGATTTTAACTATCCGGAAATTGAAAAGACATTAAAAGAAAATAAGAATATTAAACTTATAGAGATACAACGATCTAAAGGATATGACGCGAGAACCTCATTTACAATTAAAAGAATGGGTGAACTCATCGAATTTATCAGAAAAATAAGAGAAGATTTGATAATAATGGTTGACAACTGCTATGGTGAGTTTGTAGAATTATCCGAGCCGATAGAAATCGGCGCTGATGTAATCGCAGGCTCTCTTATCAAGAACCCCGGCGGCGGTCTTGCTCCGATTGGAGGTTATATCGCCGGAAATACTGATTTAATCGAGCTTTGTGCGAACCGCCTTACATCTCCCGGACTCGGAGCTGAGGTTGGTGCGACTCTTGGTTTAAACAGAAGTTTTTTCCAGGGCTTCTTTATGTCACCTGTTATTACAGCAAATGCCTTAAAAGCAGCGGTTCTTGCGGCAAAGGTTTATGAGGAGCTTGGATTTGTGACCATTCCGCCTTCAAATTCAGAAAGAACAGACATTATACAAGCGGTTAAGCTTGGAAAACCAGAGTATCTTATTGCATTTTGCAAGGGAATACAGGCAGGATCTGCGGTTGATTCCAATGTATTGCCGGAGCCTTACCCTATGCCGGGTTATCACAGTGATGTAATAATGGCTGCCGGTGCATTTATACAAGGATCATCCATAGAATTATCCGCAGATGGTCCGTTGGAAGAGCCTTATTGTGTGTACTTTCAAGGCGGTCTGACCTATCCTTCGGCAAAATTTGGTATTTCAATGTCTGTACAAGCTTTACAAAATGTGTTAGAATGACTCTGTATGTTTTGGGGAACACGTCTTTCATTCCGGTGAAAGGATTCATACATGGACAATAGTCAAAACTTTACGGTAAAGGAATTACCGGAGAACAGAAGACCTTATGAAAAATGCAGTCTCTACGGCGCACGCTCACTTACCGACAGTGAGCTTTTGGCAGTTTTTTTGAGGTCCGGAACAAAAGATATCAATTGTGTGGAGCTTGCCTCTATGGTAATTGATGCACTTCCCGGTAGAGGAATAGCCGGGATATTAAACGTTGATAAAGAAAGCCTTATGGAGTTGCCGGGTATCGGGAATGTTAAAGCCATTCAGTTTGAATGTCTTGCCGAACTCAGTAGGAGAATTATTAAAAATGACATCTATGATAAACAGAAAAAGGTTTTTGGTAATTCGGAAGTGATAGCAAATTATTTTATGAATTCCATGAGACAGTTGGAATCCGAAGTTGTTATGCTTCTTTTATTCAATGTAAAGTGCGAATTAATTAAGGAAATTGAAATTTCGCACGGAAGCTTTGAGGCAGCGAGTCTTTCTCCAAGGGATGTATTTTATTATGCCCTAAAGAATAAGGCTTATGGAATTGTATTATTACATAATCATCCCAGCGGTGATCCTACTCCGAGTACTGAGGATATAAAGATTACCGGAAGGATTTATTCCACGGCTTGTACGGTTGGGATTAATTTGCTTGATCATATTGTGATTGGAGATAATAAATATGTAAGTATGAGAGAGCGCGGCTTTTTCGGAACTTAAAAATGTCCCCGATCATAATTTCGGGATTGATTTAATTTTATTAATGGGAGGCCTGTTGATGGCGCAAAAAGTATTTGGTGTTGATTTTGGTACAGGATCAATAAAGATTTACAGAAAAAAAGACGGAATCATAATGAATGAGCATAATGCTGTTGCCACGGTAGGAAAAAATGAAGAAAAACGTCCGGTGGCAATGGGAGATAAGGCTTTTCAGATGTTTGAAAAGGCACCTGACAGCATTCATGTTAATTTCCCTATGAAAAACGGTGCTGTAGCTGATTTGGATGATATGATTGACCTTTGGGATTTTATGACCGAGAAGGTTTCCGGAACTCCTAAGCTTAAGGGATCCGAATTTTATATTGCTGTTCCTGCCGACCTTACCGAGGTTGAGAAGAATGCATTTAAAAAGGTTGTTACAGAGGGTCAGGGAAAACCTAAGGCAGTTAAGCTTATAGATAAGCCTATTTGCGATGCATTGGGACTTGGTATAGATTTGGATAATACACAGGGTGAGCTCATTGTTAATATGGGTGCGGATACCACAGAGATTACAATTCTTGCAAAGGGCGGTATCATTGTAACCAAGCTTTTACCTTATGGAGGAAATTTCTTTGATTTGCAGATTCTTAATTACGTAAGAAAGAATTATAATTTTGCAATCGGAAGAAGAACAGCCGAAAACATGAAGAAGGTACTTGTAAGTGCTACGAATAATACTAATGAATCAACTGCATTTGGTAGAAATGTTTTAACCGGTCTTCCGGGTGAAATTACCATTAAGTCAGAAGAAATATATCCATTTATTTCAAATGTGATTAAAGATATTGCGGTGCAGACCAAGTCAATATTTGAGCATACACCGCCTGAGATTACCCGCTCCATTGAGGAGAACGGTATATATCTTACCGGAGGAAGCTCCTGGATTAACGGTATGGATCAGTACCTTGCAAATGAAACATTGATTAAGGTCAATACCACTAAACATGCTCAGAGAACTGTTATTTCAGGACTGGGATTTCTTGTGGAAAATCCTAAGAAAGCAAGGGATTACGCTTTATCACTTTATTAATTATGGATTTATCAGAGGTTTTATATGAAATTAAATAAAAGGAGCAATATTACCATTGAACCAAAGTATATATACATTGGTATAATTATTCTTTGCATTATCATGGGTATTTTGTCTTTCCGTTTTTCCGACAGAGTTACACCTGTCAGAAATGCTATAAGTAGTGCTGTAATGCCTATGCAAAAGGGGATTAACAGTATCGGTGTGGTTATTTCGGAAAAAATTGATTATCTTCATACCATGAAAAATCTTGTCAAAGAAAATAAAAAGCTCAAAAATAAAGTAGAAGATTTATCTGAAGAAAACCAATTACTTCAAAGGGATAAATACGAGTTGGAAACCTTCAGACAGTTATATGAATTGGATAAGGATTATGCCGATTATCCTAAGGTTGCCGCGAGAGTCATAAGTTCCGACGGTGACAATTGGTATAATTCATTTGTTATAGACAAAGGCTCAAATGATGGAATTTCCAAGAACATGAATGTTATTGCTGACGGTGGTTTGGTAGGAATAGTTACTCAGGTTAATGATAACTATTCGAGAGTTCGTTCTATCATAGATGATGAAAGCAATGTTTCCGGTACATTTGTTAAATCCGAAAACAGTTGTATAGTGAGTGGAAGTCTTACAAGAATAAATTCCGGGGTTTTAGACCTGACTGATATTTCGACTGACTCAAAGATTGAGGAAGGAGATGAGGTAGTTACATCGCAAATCAGTAATAAATACCTTCCGGGAATTTTAATTGGTTATTGTAAAAATATAACCAACAACAAAACCAATCTTACATTGACAGGAGAATTGGTTCCTGCCGTTAACTTTCAGAACCTCGATATGGTTCTTGTAATCACTGAAGTTAAGGCTTCGGACGATTTGGAGGATATTCTTAATTGAGAAAATATATAGGAGCATTTTTCATTACACTATTTATGTTTCTATTGCAGACAACCGTATTGGAGAGAGTTGCAATTGCCGGCATCATACCTAATATGATGCTAATTGTGACTACCCTTTACGGTTTTATGTATGGAAAAAAAGAGGGTATGTTTGTGGGATTTCTGTCAGGTCTTCTGATAGATGTTTTGTACAATCAGGTTATCGGTGTTAGTATCATTCTCTTTTGTACAATAGGTTACATAAACGGTGATGCGAGAAAGCTGTTTTTTAAGGAAGATTTTTATGTTCCGGTGATTGTGTTCGGTATTAATGATATTATATTTAATCTTATGTACTACATTTGCTACTTCTTAATGAGGGGCAGGGTTGGACTTTTCGAATACTTTTTCAAGATTATCATACCGGAAATGTCATATACGATAATAGTTGGATTTTTTGTTTATAAGCTTGCGATTTTACTTGATAAGAAATTCAGAAAAAGAGGAAAATATCCGATAAATATCAGCGTATTTGAAGAAGATAGTAAGAAAGATATTAAAAATAATAACATATAAGCTTAGCTTATCTGTCAGAGTACCACGGAGGCTTTTATGTTTGATACCATAAAAGAAGTAATAGATAGAATATTAAGTAAAAGACTTGTTCCGATACTTGTTATCTATCTCATTTTATTTGTTTTACTTATTGACAGACTTTTATCCCTGCAGATTATCGATGTGGATACCTATGAAAAGGAAGCCATGGAAATGACGAAAAAGACCAGGGAAATCAAGGCTGTCAGAGGTAATATATATGATTGTAACGGAAAGCTTTTGGCATATAACCAGTTATCCTACAATGTTGTATTGCAGGATTACGGCTCGCTTTCCGACATGAGTTCAGACGAGAAAAATAAGGTTATCTTTATGCTTATTTCCATTTTGGAGAAAAACGGAGATGAGCTTGATGTTGATTTTTATATAGAATTTAACAAAAAAGGGAAACTTAAATTTAATATCGAAGGTAATGAGCTTCTTCGTTTTAAGGCCGAAGTATTCGGTCTTGCAGGCGGTGTAAATGACCTGACCGAAGAGCAGACCAATATGACTGCCGAGGATATATTTGATTATCTTAGAGAAGAGCCAAATGCCGCTACCACAAGTTTCGGCATCGGTCCTGAATTTTCGGATGAGGACGCATTAAAGATTATGGCTGTCCGTTATGCGATATTCATTAACAGATATAAGGAATTTGAGTCCATTATAATTGCTAAAAATGTAAGCGACCTTACGGTTGCTGCCGTTAAAGAATATTCCGATACAATTCCGGGTGTTGATATTACAGAGGACACCAAGAGAATGTATAACAAGAGCAAATATTTTGCACATATTCTTGGTTATACCGGTACGATAACTTCCGAAAAGCTTAAGGAAGCCGGTGAAGACAGCGATTACTCTCAGGATGATCAAATCGGTTTATCCGGTATCGAAGAAAAATATGAGGATTATCTGAAAGGTAAAAAGGGTAAGGATGAACTTGTGGTTGAAGCTATGTCCAGTCGTGTCGTTTCGGTATCGAGTGTGGAGATGCCGGAAGCAGGTGACAATGTTTATCTGACCATTGATTCCAAACTTCAAATCGAGTGTTATAAGCTTTTGGAAGAGCATCTTGCAGGTATCCTTATTTCCAAGATTACAAACGGTAATGATGCCGGTACGAGAGGTAAATCCGCATCGGACATTAAGATACCTATTTATGATGTTTATAATGCATTATTTGAAAATAATGTTATCAACTGTGACCGTTTTACCGAGAAAAACTCTTCGAAATTGGAGAAAAAGGTTTATAAAAAATTCAAGGAAAAGCGTAAAAAAGTTATTAAGAAGTTAAAGAAGGATTTATCTTATGAAAGCAAGGTTATTCCAAAGGACATAGGAGAGACCAGAGAAGATTACATTGATTTCTTCTATGATTTTCTTGCGGATAACAATATTCTTCTGCTTTCCGAGATTGATGTCGATGATGAAACATATAACAATTACTATCATGAAAAGCTTTCCCTGAGCAAGTTTATTCAATATGCAATAAATATGAACTGGCTTGATTTAAGCTGTTTAAACCTTGGTGAAGCATATTACAGTAACGAAGAAATATATGAAAAACTCCTTGATTATTCATTTAAGCAATTTAAAAAAGATAAGAGTTTTTCAAAATTAATATATTCGGATATGATTTATTCTTATGAATTATCCGGAACCGATTGTTGTCTGCTTTTGTATGATCAGGGTGACATCAAGTTGAATGAAAATAAGTACAGGCTTCTTAAAGCCAAAGTACTTTCTCCGTATACATTCCTTATTGATGAGATTAAAAAGCTTGAAATTACACCCGGGCAGCTTGGTCTGGACCCTTGTTCGGGCTCCATAGTTGTAACCGATGTCGATACCGGTGATGTTAAGGCTATGGTTACTTATCCAAGTTATGACAATAATAAGCTCGCTAATAAGGTTGATTCGAAATATTATAATAATTATCTTCTGGAGACAAAGTCTTCACCGCTCCTTAACAGGCCTACACAGGAAAAGCTTGCGCCGGGTTCTACATTTAAAATGATTTCTGCCGTTACAGGACTTGAGGAGGGGGTTATAACTCCAACGGAAACCATATATGATAAGACTACATTTACAAAGATTCATCCATCACCTAAGGACTGGACAATATATTCACACGGTAATATCAATGTAAGCCAGGCTATCAGGGATTCATGTAACTATTTCTTTTATGAGGTAGGTTACAGACTCGGTGGTGTTAATTCCGAGGGAGATGTAATGAATAACAGGGGTCTTGAAAAACTCAAGAAATATGCTAAAATGTTTGGTCTTACCGCAAAATCCGGTGTTGAAATTATGGAAGCTGATCCGCAGTTTTCCGTTACCGATATTGTCAGATCCTGTATCGGTCAGGCAACACATGCCTATACACCTATACAATTATCACGTTATGTTACAACCGTTGCAAATAACGGTACCTGTTATAATCTGACACTTATCAGTAAGATTGATAATTACAAAGGAAAGACAATACTTGATAATAAGGCAGAGGTTAGAAACAAGGTTGATATTTCAAATTCTACCTGGAATGCCATCCACAATGGTATGTACATGGTTGTAAACAGTGATAACAGCTCTATCAGGGATTACTTCTCGTCTGTTAAGGAAAAGGTTGCCGGAAAGACCGGTACCGCACAGCAGACAGAGTTCCATGCAAACCATGCCTACTTCGTTTCCTATGCGCCTTATGCGTCGCCGGATGTTTCGGTTACCTGCGTTATTCCTAATGGTCATACTTCTGCAAATGCAGCTAATCTTGCAAGCGATGTATATAAATATTACTTTGGAAAGAAAAAGGTTTCCGGTAAGGTTACCGCCAAGGGTAGTAATGTTGCCACTGATTAGTGTTGAATCGTTCTTTAAGCAAAAATTGAGGTTAAATTATGTTACATTCTATTATTAACAAATTAAAAACCTATGACTGGAAGAAGATAGATGTTCTTCTTCTGATTGTGGTATTTATGTTATGTATTATCGGCGCTTTTACACTAAAGCTTGCCGGTACAAATATGGTTGTAAACGGATATAAAATGGGAGATTATTATATGAGAGCCCAATTTAAAGGTTTACTTTTAGGGCTTGTAGTTATTATAACCCTGACATTAATAGATTATCATTTTATATGCCAATTTGCGCCTTATTATTTTATATTTGGTATTATACTTACATTACTTACAAAGAGTCCGATCGGATATGACTATAATACCGATGCTAAACGTTGGATAAGAATAGGAGGAATTGTATTCCAGCCAACAGAGCTTATGAAAATCATTTATATTATTTTCTTTGCGTGGCTCTTAAGCAAATTTCAAAGAAAGATTGTGTCGGCACAAACCATTCTTATCTGCATCGGTCTTACATTCATTCCGTTTTTGGCCGTTTTATCGCAGCCTGACCTTTCATCCAGTCTCGTTATTTTGTTTGTAATGTTTGTTGTACTTTATACTGCAGGTGCTTCCTACAAACATATAGGAATATTCTTTGGTATTCCGATACCGATATTTTCTTTGCTTTTCTGGTATCTCACAAGGGAAAATTCCATTACTTATAACAAGCTTTGGAATGTATACCAGTTTAGACGTGTAATCGCATGGCTTACGAAAAAACCTGAGTTTGCCGATAATCTTAACTATCAGTCCAATCTTTCCGTAAATGCAATCGCCTCAGGCGGGCTTTACGGCAAATACCTGGCGGATTCCGGAGAGAGAGCGGGAAGAGTATATGATAGCGTATCCGTACGTGAAAGCGACTTTATTTGGGCCGTTGTCGGAGAAGAATTTGGATTTTTGGGTTGTCTATTGATAATAATATTATATGCTATTTTAATTTTCAGATGTATTCAAATTGCCAAGAATGCTCAGGATTATCTTGGTAAACTTATAGCGGTAGGAATCAGTGCAATGTTTATGTTTCAGATGTTTACAAACATTGCGGTTGCTACATTTTTATTTCCTAATACGGGATTACCGCTTCCTTTCCTGAGTAGTGGTCTTAGTTCGATGCTATCGTCTATGATTTCGGTCGGATTGCTTATAAATATAAGTATTCAGCCTGCTAAATCCAGTAAAGGCGGTTTGCAACTTAGATCTCACTCTATGGATATGGAAATTATATAGATTTTATTGTATTTTTAGATTTAATATGTTGTTTTTATATTGCTAGAAAGCACAAAATATGGTACAATACCTTATATTTGTGGTGTTTTTAAATCAGTTGAAGGTATTTTCTTTCGAATGAATTTTATTTCGGAAGAGGAGTTTTATAAAACACACAATAATCAAAATGTTAATGGGGGAACATTTTATGAATATTGGGCTGATAGCTCATGCCGGCAAGAAGATTCTTATGCAGAATTTTTGTATTGCCTACAGAGGAATTTTAAGTAAACACGAGTTGTACGCAACCGGGACTACGGGAAGATTGATTGAAGAGGTTACGAATCTTACTGTTCATAAGTATTTGGCAGGTCATGTTGGCGGTGAACAGCAGCTTGCTACTCAAATCGAGCAAAATCTTATTGATATGGTTATTTTTTTAAGAGATCCAACCAATTCAAAACCTAATGAACCTGATGTATATAGTGTATTTCATCTTTGCGATACTTATAATATTCCGTTTGCTACTAATCTTGCTACGGCTGAATTACTTGTAAAAGCACTTGAAAGAGGCGATCTTGAGTGGCGTGAAGCTTTAAAGACAGGATCAAAATAACATTTTAGGAGATGTTATGAATAAATTTAAGTTAAAACATAATATTCTGGTTATATCTATGTTAATAATGGCTTTCGTTCTAAATGGCTGTATGCATAAACCTAATTCGCGTATTACCGAGGATAAGGCGGGTCTTAGCTATTCATATGAACAGTCAGATAACACCAATGCCGGTAACCTGGATTATCTTTCTGACGGAGTAAGTGTGGAAGAGGAAGGTGCTACATACGGTGATAATGCCAATATTACAGCAGAAGCCACCATAATGGTTGATGAGAGTAATGAAAAAATTCTTTATCAAAAGAATATGTATGAGCGCATTTACCCTGCAAGTGTAACCAAGGTACTTACGGCGCTTATTGCGATGGAAGAGTGTTCGCTCAGAGATGTCGTTACATTTAGTCACGATGCCGTTAATATCAGTGAGGACGGTGCGGTTGTTTGTGGTTTTGAAGAAGGAGATAAGGTATCATTAAAAAACCTCCTTTATTGTATGTTGATTTTTTCGGGAAATGATACTGCTGTTGCCATAGCTGAGCATGTTTCGGGCAGTACTGAGGAATTCAGCAATCTTATGAATCAAAGGGCGTTGGAGCTTGGTTGTTGCGATTCGCATTTTGTTAATTCCAACGGACTTCATGATGAAAATCATTATACTACTGCATATGATATGTATTTAATTTTCAGACAAGCTGTTAAATATCGTATTTTCAGAAAAATTGTTAATACCGACAGATACGAGATTACTTATAAAGATTCAGAGAATAAGAAGCATAATATGACTGTTACTTCGACTAATAATTATTTATTATCCTCAGCTACACCTCCGGATAATGTTAATGTTATCGGAGGTAAGACCGGTACAACGTCTGATGCGGGATATTGTCTGGCTTTATACAGCAAAACTAAAAATAATAATTATATT
>JAILOA010000432.1 GCA_024691065.1 Lachnospiraceae bacterium
ATTCTGTCAATCATTCAATAATTCTGCCAAACATCCGGTAAATTATTCTGTCAATCATTCAATAATTCTGCCAATCATTCGGTAAATTTTCCTGTCAATCATTCAATAATTCTAAATCCATACATCCGGCATAAAATCCATTTATACAATAAAGGCGGGCATTTGGCCCGCCAATATTCACTTGTAATGAAAAAGTAAATGTTATCAATCAATTTATTGTTATATACCGGCTATATCTATAACATTTAGTTCTTCTTCCGCTGTCTCTAAACTGGTCAAAAGCGCATCTGCCGTATCCAATGAGGTAAGGCAGGTTACACCTGTTTCAATTGCTAATCTTCTTAACATAAAACCATCCTTAAGCTTATCACCGTGAGTAGGTGTATCCACAACAAGGTCAATCCTGTGTTCAAGAAGTAAATCCATCATTGTAGGCGCCTCTTCATTGATTCTGTTAATAGGAATAGCAAGCACGCCGTGTTCATTCAACACACGCGCTGTATTTCTGGTCGCAAATAAATCGAAACCAAGCTTTTTAAAACGTTTTGCTATTGAAACCGCGTCAAGCTTGTCAGCATCATTTACGGTAATAATCATCTTCTTATGTTTTGGAAGATTCACTCCCGCTCCAAGGAATGCCTTATATAAAGCTTCATGGAATGATTTGGAGATCCCGAGGCATTCACCGGTGGATTTCATTTCAGGTCCGAGACTTATCTCGGCGCCGCGAAGCTTCTCAAATGAGAATACAGGTTTCTTGATTGCTATATAATCAGACTTCTTAGCAAGACCTGTACCAAAGCCCATATCCTTAATAGGCTCGCCAAGGATTGCACTTGCAGCAAGGTCAACGATAGGAATACCGGTAACCTTTGAAATGTAAGGAACAGTTCTGCTTGAACGAGGATTAACCTCGATTACATAGACCTCTTCGTTAAATACAATGAACTGAATATTTATAAGTCCTATTACATGAAGGGACATCGCAAGTCTCTTTGTATATTCAACAATTGTAGCCTGAACCTGTTCGCTTATTGACTGGGCCGGATATACCGAAATACTGTCACCGGAGTGAATTCCCGCTCTCTCAATATGCTCCATTATACCCGGTATCAATATATCCGTTCCGTCGCAAACCGCATCGACCTCTACCTCTTTACCCATGAGATACTTATCGATTAAGATCGGATGATCCTGATGATATTTATTGATAACGCCCATAAATTCAACGATATCCTTATCGGAAATCGCAATTTGCATACCCTGTCCGCCAAGTACATAGGAAGGACGGATAAGAACAGGATACCCCAGCCCGTTCGCTGCATTTAAAGCTTCATCAGTGGTAAATACGGTCTGTCCCTTTGGACGTGGTATCTCACATTCTTCAAGTATCTCATCGAAAAGCTCTCTGTCCTCGGCACGGTCAACGTCCTCAGCCTTGGTTCCGAGAATCTTAACACCCATCTTCATAAGGTCCTCTGTGAGCTTGATTGCGGTCTGGCCACCGAACTGCACAACAGCGCCGTAAGGCTTCTCAAGTCTTACAATCGACTCAACATCCTCTGCTGTGAGCGGCTCAAAATAAAGCTTGTCAGCAATATCAAAGTCCGTTGAAACAGTTTCCGGGTTATTGTTAACAATAATGGTTTCAAAGCCTTTTTTCTTAAAGGACCATACAGAATGTACCGAACAATAGTCAAATTCGATACCTTGTCCGATTCTTATAGGACCGGACCCGAGAACCATTATCTTTTTATTATCATGATTTTCACTAACCTCATTTTCACTTCCGAAACAACTGTAATAATAAGGGGTTTCGGACTCAAACTCAGCAGCACAGGTGTCAACCATCTTATAAGCTGCAATTATATTATTTTCATAGCGAAGGTCCTTTATCTCTTCTAATGTAAGTTCTGTAAGCTTCGCGATTACATTATCCGGAAATTCAAGTCTTTTTGCTTCTTTTAATGTATCGACCGTGAGACTGACGCCCTCTGCTTTAAGTCTCTTCTCCATCTCAACAAGAATCTTTATTTTATCAATAAACCAAAGGTCAATATCGGTAATATCATGAATTAAATCCATATCAAATCCTCGTCTAAGAGCCTCTGCCACAACAAAGATTCTACGGTCATCAACAACGTGAAGCTGCTTTTCAAGAGCCTCATCATTTAATTCATCAAACTCTCCTGTATCAAGGCTGTCAACGTGCTGCTCCAAAGAACGAAGTGCCTTCATAAGGCCGCCCTCAAATGAAGTACAGATACTCATTACCTCACCGGTTGCCTTCATCTGGGTTGTAAGAGTTCTCTTTGCACTGATAAATTTATCAAATGGAAGTCTCGGAATCTTAACTACGCAGTAATCAAGAGCAGGCTCAAAGCTCGCAAATGTCTTTCCGGTTACTGCATTTTTAATCTCATCTAATGTATAACCAAGGGCAATTTTAGCGGAAACCTTAGCTATAGGATAACCCGTCGCCTTACTTGCAAGCGCCGAGGAGCGGCTGACTCTCGGGTTTACTTCGATTACAATGTATTCAAAGGAGTCCGGCTTAAGTGCGAACTGCACATTACATCCACCGATTACTCCGAGCTCATCAATTATTTTAAGAGCAGATGTTCTAAGCATCTGGTATTCTTTATCTGCAAGCGTCTGGGAAGGCGCAACTACTATACTGTCACCCGTATGTACGCCGACAGGATCAAGGTTTTCCATATTACAAATAGTAATGCAGTTACCCATGCTGTCACGCATTACCTCATACTCGATTTCCTTCCAACCTGCGATACATCTTTCCACAAGAACCTGTCCTACACGGGAAAGTCTAAGTCCGTTTTCAAGAATGGTTCTAAGCTCGTGATCATTATGAGCTATACCACCACCTGAACCACCGAGTGTATAAGCCGGTCTTAAAACAACCGGATAGCCTATTTTTCTCGCAAATTGAGCGCCCGAATCAACGTCCTCAACGAGAAGCGAATCCGCTACAGGTTCTCCGATTCTTTCCATTAAGTCCTTAAATTCTTCTCTTCCTTCGGCATTTCTGATGGTTTCAGCCGAAGTACCGAGGAGACTTACATTTACGGAATCAAGATATCCTGATTCCGCAAGTTCCATACCGAGGTTAAGTCCTGCCTGACCGCCCATATTAGGCAATATGCTGTCCGGTTTTTCGGTCTCTATTATCTTCTTTAAAACATTTATGGTAAGCGGTTCGATATAGACCTTATCTGCAATATCCTTATCAGTCATTATTGTAGCCGGATTAGAGTTTACCAGTACAACCTCGACGCCTTCCTCCTTTAAAGAACGGCATGCCTGTGTACCTGCATAGTCAAATTCCGCTGCCTGTCCGATTACAATCGGACCTGAGCCGATTACAAGAACCTTCTTGATTGCATTATTCTTTGGCATTTTATTCTCCCCTTTCCATAAGCTTTATAAATTCTTTAAATAAATATCCCGTATCCTTAGGGCCTGCATTCGCCTCAGGATGGAACTGCACAGTCTTAACCGGTTTACCGATGTATCTTACGCCTTCTATCGTCTTGTCATTTACATTTATAAACCAAGGTACTGCTTTTGCTTCATCAAATGAATTCTCATCAACCACATAACCATGATTCTGTGTTGATATATAAACCCTGCCGGTGTCCAAGTCCTTTACCGGATGATTTGCACCTCTGTGTCCGTATTTCATCTTATATGTCTTAAATCCCTGGGAAAGTGCCATAAGCTGATGTCCGAGGCAGATTGCAAATATAGGAATATTTGAATCGGCAAGCTTCTTTATTTCCTCGATTTCATTTACACACTCGGCCGGATCACCCGGACCGTTTGAAATCATTATTCCATCGTAGTTTTTAGCGATTATTTCATCAGCCTTAAATGTATTTGGATAAACAGTAACTGTCATTCCTTCGCTAAGAAGACATCTTATAATATTCTTTTTGGTACCTACATCGATTAATGCTACATTTTTATTGGTTTTACCATCGGTTGTGCTGTCTAATTCTCCCGGCACGTAAGTTTTAACATCTTTGCAGGAAACCTTATCCACAACGCCCGTAACCTTGTATTCCTTGATTTTAGCAAGGAGACTGTCAAGATATGCCTTATCGGCTAGCTTCTCTTCGTTCTCATCCGTGGTAATCATACCGTTCATGGTACCGTATTCTCTTAGGCGTTTGGTCAATGCCCTGGTGTCAATCCCGCTGATTCCGATTACATTTTGATCCTTTAAAAATGTATCTATAGTTGCTTCGCATCTAAAATTGCTCGGAAGTCTTGATAATTCTCGGACTATAAAGCCATCCGGCCATGCTTTATCTGACTCCATATCGGAATAATTCACTCCATAATTACCTATAAGTGGATATGTCATAGTTACGGCCTGTCCGGCATAACTAGGATCCGTAAGTATTTCAAGATAGCCTGTCATAGATGTGTTAAATACAATTTCGCTGATGGTTGTACCCTGGGCGCCTATGCTCTCCCCGGAGTAAATACTTCCATCTTCTAAAATCAAAAATGCTTTCATGAGCTTCACAGTCCTTTCCTTGTACCTGGTTTACATTGCATTAGATAGGGTTAAACCCATATGATAACGGTAACCACCTTACAATAATGGTTAAACCCATATGAAAACGGTTAACACCTTACAATAATGGTTAAACCCATACAATAACGGTTAACACCTTACAATATTGGTTACCCTTACAAAAAAACAGGCCGCCCATTCAATTGGTATGAATGGTCGGCCATTGATCATCATAAAATAAAAAAATAGGAAACAAAAGAAAATGTCTTTTTCTGTTGCTGTTGTAAATGAAGAGATAAAGGGGCTGATTGTTTCGGCATTGATAACATATTTTGTTGCATAGCATTAATTACCGTTGCCATTGCCATAGTACCCTCCTTCTAAAGCGCGCTGATTCATTGCACTTTCGTCTATCTCATAATCTTTCTTTTCCTAAACCTACAGTATTATACACAGAAAATCGAAAAATGTAAAGTATAAATTATAAAAAAATTAATTAGATTCTTAATAATACGCAAAATTCAGAAAGCATAGCTTCAGACCGTTTCGACACCCGAAGCCAGTTTAGCCAAGTTATCGGCGACATCATTATATTTATCTCCGCTATGCCCCTTCACTTTTTCGAATGTAACGTGTACTTTATCGGAGATTGACTCGTATATTTCTTTATATTTTATGGTGCCCGGCTTGTTGGTTTTCCATTCTCCGGTGCACCATTTTTCTATACCTGCATAATCATAGACAATTTTAATGGTTTTTAAATTGTGTTCCAGGGCATATTTCATAACATATTCCGAGGCAAGGATTTCTCCCGAGACGTTTCTCATAGATATCAGGTCCGGATCTTTTGAGGTTTCGCTGAAGGTTATTTCTTCGTTTTTGTAGAACATTATTCCGCCTGAACCTATTATTTGTTCTGAGGCATTAAAGCTTCCGTCTACGTAGGCGATGAGGTCATAATCGGTTTGAGTTGCAATGGATTCTGACGTAGCAGGGGTCAAAACATTTTCCGGGTTAACCGGGGTTTTCGGAAGTGTTGAATTTGCAGTGGTTCCCGAAGTCGGAGTAAGTTTTTGGATTCCTGACATTTTAGAGATTTTCGGTGATACCGTGGATGCCGAAGTTCCGGATGTTTCCGGAGATGATGGGTTTCCGGAATATCCGGTTGTTTCCGGAGATGTTTGGATTCCTGCGAAGTTAATAGCTTCTTCCAATGTTTCAAATTTCTTATAGGCCGATCCCTTGAATCCTATTACCTGACGTTTACATTCATCCCAGGTATCAAATATACCTACTTTTCTGCCGGCCTTCACTGCATAATAATATTTCTTTTTAGATTTCGAATTTGCTGCCAATATATTTCATCCTTTCAAAATAATTCTTATAATACCAGGAACTCATATTTTTGAAAATTATGTATATTGTTCATTCCTGAATAATAGTTTACATTTAAAATTTTTATTTCTTTAAATATATCATAAGCTACCGTTTATTTAAACCATTTTTCCCTTTATTTCAATGTTTCTATATGCTATAATTTTATCAATATTATTGATTAACGAAATTATTTTTTTATTTTTAAGGAGGTTTTCTATGAATAATTCAAATACCTTTACTTTTAATGATTTTGCACATAATACGGCTGATTTACAGGCGCTTCCGGAGGCAAAATTAAGTACTCCTTTTGAGGCTGCCGCTCTAGCGGTTCTGGCTACCTGTGAGTATGAGAATAATCCCGATGAATGCGTAAATATGCTTAATTCCATAAAGGGACCTGCTACATTGTCTCCTTATCAAATCCAGTTTTTAAGAGACAGACTAAAGGGAAAGGGCTATGTTCCACGTTCTTATTTTGCGGGGTCAAGCGTTTCAAATAATTATACTCCTACCTTACCTTTAAGCATTACAGTTACCGATAATCCTTATTCTTATCAAAACGAAGGTTATGCAACTCTTTTTGTTAAATCTTCCGGAGCTGATTCTCCGAGACAGGTAGTTCTCCGTAAAAAGGGTGAACAATGGTTCCTCTGGGAAATCATGTTTTTATCGGATATCAGAAAACCAGCCGAGGAAGATCCTTGGGCATAGCATTTTCTGTAAAAGCCTGGTTTATTGAAGCTTAAAGCAATAACATTCAAAGTTTAGGAAACTCATACATAGCTATTTTGATTACAAATCGATTTTGGCATAAAAAAAACGGAGAGTGAGGGATTCGAACCCTCGTGCCCTAGTGGACAACCGCATTTCGAGTGCGGCGCGTTACGACCACTTCGCTAACTCTCCGAATAAAGTGTGTTTTTCACACAACGCTTGATATTATACCAAATTGAATGCAATTACGCAAGAATTAATTCTGTCGGTTTCAATACCAATTTAAAATAACAATTAATTATATAGTTTTTAAGGAACATTTATTTCTTTAAATATTCGATATACGCGATAATTTTCCGTTATTTTATAAAAACAGCTTATCAAACCTAAGTGATTTTTCTTTGAATCACATTATAAAGCTTATCAAACCTAAATGATTTTTCTTCGAATTACATTATAAAGCTTATCAAACCTAGGTGATTTTTCTTCGAATTACATTATAAAGCTTATCAAAATTATATACTATTAAGTTACATAATAAAGCTTATCAAACCGAAGATAATTTATCTTTAGCTTGATAAGCTTATATTTTAATCATTATTTAATACTATCTTTTAGATATTTTATCCTTATACATCTCATGATCACTGATATTTATAGCCTCATCCACATCAAGACTTCCGTCGGAAACCGATACACCGACGCTAATGCTTACATCTGTGTCATACTCTTTAATCATAGTCTTATTAAGATGCAATTTAAATGTATCTATCATTTTCTTAATAACATCTTCCTCATAAATTCCATCAAGAATTACTCCAAATTCATCTCCGCCAAGCCTTGCGGATACACCGTCGGTAAATTCATCATTTATTATGTTTGCAGCGCATCTAAGAATGGAATCCCCCTTGGAATGCCCATATTTATCATTTACTTCCTTAAATTTGTCCAAATCCATATATAACATTGTAAAAGGCTTACCCTTTATTTCATTCAGATAAGAATAAAAATTACGTCTGTTATTAAGTCCGGTAAGATAATCAGTCGTAGCCATATGCATAATCTTTTCAGCGCTTAGTCTTTCCTTTGTCTGATTCCTGAAAATGCAGTAATAACCGGACATATTTCCGAAATAATCGATTATCTTTCTTTCCATCAGCTTAAAATAAAAGGTTTCACCGTTTTTCTTATAGATTACATTTTGAGTGACTGATACCCCACTCTCGTCTTCTACTCTCTCGCTCTCGGCAATTAAATTATTAGCCTTCCATTTCTCATAATCAAAACTTTCATAGTTGAATTCTTCAAAATCAAATATCTTTTTAAAACTTGAATTAAAACGTATAGGCCTCATATTATTATTACATAACATCAATGGATAAGGCAGATTTTCAACAATAATAGAAAGCTTAATATCTATATTACTAAAGTCAGTCATATCATGGGCAACCCCCACAGTACCGAACACATCGCCGTTTGGATCAAACAAAGGCGATTTATAAGTAACAAAGAGCTTCATACCTTCACTTGTTTTAACAGGCTCCTCAAATACGCAGGTTTCCTTTTTGCTGATAACCTCTTCCTCAGACTCCATACAGATATATTCACCTGTGGAATATTCCTCCTGCGAAATATCCCAAATATAATAATGTCCCCTACCTTCAACCTGTTCTTTGGTTTTATGGACGGTCTCACAGAAATTTGCATTTACCATTTCATGCGCACCCTTAATATCCTTATACCATATAAGCTCAGGAATACTATCAATCGTAGAATTAAGAAAACTCTTGTAAAGCCATGCATCATATTTATTTTTAAATGCTTCAAAAAATGCAACGATATATTTTAATTTTTTAGACTTTGAAACATTTAACGGCCATATATCATAAAGCTTTTCAAATATAGTATCAGCTTCATCCGCACTTATATTAAAGCTCTTTTCAATTTCTTCGGCATTGTCCGAATTAAAAACTTCATCCGAACATAAAATAATATATAAATTTTTTAATGTATCAAAATCCACAAATTTAGATTTCACTAACTCGCATAAAGAAGGTAAATCAGTTAATAAAATATTATTCCATTCATCGGTAATACTATTTACATCCTCTTCCTTTTCCGTTATATCCGCAACTCCCTCATCCCCCGGTAAACCGATTGATTTAATTTCAGCCACCTTTTTTAAGTGATTTTTATTTACAAAGAAAAAATCACAGCCGATTTCTTCGGAAGAAAGTTTATCAGGTATATACTCTTTTGCCAAATCTTCAGTTTTAAAAGATAAAAACAAGTTCAATTTAATTTGTTTCATAGACGTCCTCCAATGATAGATTCTTACTTTAAAATATTAAATCATTATCCCCCGCAATTATCATTAGACATACCCATCCAAATAATAATTACATTCAATTTTTCATTTTTTCATTATTTCATTTTTTCCCGGATGCCTTATAAAAATGTCGTAAAATACAAATAACAAGTAAATATATTACATTCTCATTGTATACATATGTTTAGTATATAACAAATACGCTACTTAGTCAAAGTT
>JAILOA010000434.1 GCA_024691065.1 Lachnospiraceae bacterium
TGGTGAGGTGCCTTCTAAGGCTAAGAGACCGGAAAAGGAAAACAGGATTGAAAGAGAAATAGATGAGAGTGTCTATAATCCGGATTATAAAAAGTATCCTGAGTTTTGTAAGAAAGACTGTGCTCTTATTATTCCGGATTCAATGCTTAAGAGGGATGAAGAAATCTTTTTGGATGATTTAAATGTTACTGACATAGCCGATGCTTTACAAACTGAGGTTTGTATTGTAGAATCGAGTGGTGATGCCTTTTTATATGAGATTGTGAGACTGCTTCAACGTAGTGAAAGCAATCCGATGCATCAATGAAGCAGTGTAAGTAGTGGGCCGTATACGTGATTTTTTGCAAGTGGTACGCTACATTTATGAGTATAAAACGAAGCGGATTAAAGAATATGGGATATAAATTGATTTGGTTGTCAATTTAAGGTTATTAAATGGGTATCAATATTGATATCAGTTTATAGAAATGAGGTTATAAAATGAGAAAGCCATTAGTTGCAATTGTCGGACGTCCAAACGTCGGTAAATCAACACTTTTTAATTTACTTGCGGGTGAAAGAATAGCAATTGTAAAGGATACACCGGGAGTTACCAGAGATAGAATATATGCCGATGCAAGTTGGTTAAAATATAATTTTACACTTGTTGATACAGGTGGTATTGAACCGGATTCCTCCGATAAAATGCTTAAATTTATGAGGAATCAGGCGGAGATGGCAATTGAGCTTGCGGACGTTGTTATTTTCCTTACGGATGTGCGTTCGGGTTTACTGGATGCAGATGTTAAGGTTGCTCAAATGCTTAGGAAATCTAAGAAGGAAATTGTACTCGTTGTTAACAAGGTAGATAATTTTGAAAAATATGAAGCCGATGTTTATGAGTTTTATAATCTGGGACTTGGCGAGCCATTCCCGATTTCTGCGATTTCCAAGCTTGGGATCGGAGATATGTTGGATGAAGTGGTTAGCAAATTCTATGAAAGAGTAAATGAAGAGGAAGAGGATGAGAGACCTAGAATTGCTATTATCGGTAAACCGAATGTAGGTAAATCTTCACTTATAAATAAGCTTATCGGTGAGGAAAGAGTTATAGTTTCCGATGTAGCCGGTACTACGAGAGATGCCATAGATACGGTTGTTAAGCGTGACGGTAAGGAGTATGTATTTATCGATACTGCCGGACTTCGAAGAAAATCCAAGGTGAATGAAGAGATTGAGCGCTATAGTATTATCAGGACAGTTTCCGCAGTGGAGCGATGTGATGTGGCTGTTCTTGTGATAGATGCAAAGGAAGGCGTTACCGAGCAGGATGCAAAAATTGCAGGAATTGCCCATGACCGCGGTCGAGGCATGATTATTGTTGTAAATAAATGGGATGCTATTGAGAAGGATAACCATTCCATTAAAAAATATACCGAGGATATTCGTAAGACCCTGTCCTTTATGCCTTATGCAGAAATAATCTTTGTTTCTGCACTTACAGGACAGAGATTACACAGGCTTTTTGAGCTTATCGAGGTTGTTATTCAGAATCATTCCTTAAGGGTTTCAACGGGTGTTCTTAATGACATACTTACCGAGGCGGTTGCATTGCAGCAGCCACCTACAGATAAGGGTAGAAGGCTTAAAATATATTATATTACCGAGGTTAAGGTTAAACCGCCAACCTTTGTTATATTTGTAAACAGTAAGAAGATAATGCATTATTCATATACAAGATATCTTGAAAATAAAATCAGAGAGGCTTTTGGTTTTGTCGGAACACCTCTTAAGTTTATAGTCCGTGAAAAGGAAGAAGATTAAAAGAAGATAAAAAAGGAAGATTTTATTAAAATTCCTGATATATCTAAAAATTATATGGAAAATGAATTATTAATAGGTTATAATAAGGGTTAGTTTCGTTGTGTTATGGTTATAATTATTATGACTGTAATTAATAACTACATAATGCTATAATTTTTCGCTTTTCGTTATAAGGTATTATTTTATTTGATGTTATAAATATTAATAAAGTATTCTTGTAATATATTCTTTTAAATTATTTGATGGTGCTAGGAGGAAATATGCCGGAAATAGTCAAATATTTGATTTGTGTTGTTTCAGGTTATTTTATTGGATCTGTTTCAACCGGTCTTTTGATTGCGAGTATAAAAAAGGTGGACTTGAGGGGCTCAGGCAGCGGAGGAACGGGTACTACCAATGTTCTCAGAACGATGGGAAAGTTACCGGCGCTTTTAACATTCCTGGGTGATATTGCAAAGGTCATAGTTCCTATTGTTCTTATCAGGGTATTTTTAGGAACGGAAGAAGATTGGTATTTGCTTAGCTTACTTTATGGACTTTCAGCTGTATTTGGACATTGCTATCCGATTTATTATGGATTTAAGGGTGGCAAGGGTATTGCCGTAACCACAGCACTTATATGTGCAACCTCACATCCGTGGGTGATTATAGGTGGTGTTATTGTATTTGTGGCTGTTGTTGCAATTTCCAGATATGTTTCTCTGGGTTCTCTTACGGTTGTCCCTATTGTTCTTATATTAAATACAATTGTATATCACAGGTCTGACAGGTTATTTATTCCTATGCTGATTGTCAGTATCTTAATAGGTGCACTTGATTATTTCAGACATAGAACCAATATAGTAAGGCTTATACATGGTGAAGAAAATAAATTGTTTTGATTTAATATAAATAATATCGATAATATTATTAATAATATAGTATCCTAATGATAATTACTAAAATATCATTTATATAATATTCTAAAAGGGGGGATTTGATTATGAAGGTAACATTTCTGGGTGCCGGTAGTTGGGGTACAGCTTTGGCTATTATGCTTGCCAAGAATAATCATAATGTTATATTGTGGTCGGCGGTGAGATCCGAGATTGATATGCTTGCCAGATACAGGGAGCATAAGGATAGATTGCCGGGAGTTAAACTTCCTGATTCTATTATTGTTACAACTGATATAGCTTTTGCGGTCGAAAGACCTGATTTAATAGTTTTCAGTGTGGCTTCTCCTTACGTAAGAACAACAGCTGAAGCAATTTCAAGATATGTAAGATTTGATCAGAAAATAGTAAATGTTGCCAAGGGAATTGAGGATGAAACTCTCTATACATTGGTTGATATTATAAGCGAAACCATTCCACAGGCTAAGGTTTGTGTGCTTTCCGGACCAAGTCATGCTGAGGAGGTTTCCATAGGGATGCCGACAACAGTCGTAGTAGGTGCGAAAGAAAAGGAAACTGCTGATTACGTTCAGGATATATTTATGAATGACCGTTTCAGAGTATATACAAGTCCTGATGTTATAGGAATAGAGCTTGGAGGGGCTATTAAGAATGTAATTGCCCTTGCAGCCGGAATAATTGATGGTCTTGGATATCAGGATAATACCAAAGCTGCTCTTATAACAAGAGGAATGACGGAAATCAGCAGGCTTGGTGTAGCTATGGGTGGTAAACTTGAAACATTTTGCGGACTTTCCGGAATCGGTGATTTGATTGTTACCTGTACAAGTAATCATAGCAGGAATCACAATGCGGGATATCTTATTGGAAAAGGTAAGACCACAGAGGAAGCATTAGCTGAAGTTAATCAGGTTGTTGAGGGCGTTAATTCTGCCAAGGCGGCTCTTAAGCTTTCACAAAAATATAATGTAAGTATGCCTATTGTTGAGGCAATAAATGAAGTCCTTTTCGAAGGGAAAACAGCACAGGAGGCTTTGGAGGAACTTTTAAAAAGGGATAAAAAGGAAGAATATCCTGAGCTTTCATGGTAAGTTGTAAGTTTTATGTAACATTTAACTTTATAAATCAAATTCTTTAAGGAGGCAGTTTTATGAAAAAAGTTTTAAAAACCAGGTTTTCAAGATCACTGATTTCCGGCGTGCTTTCATTTGCTATGGTTGCTACATCATTTACAGCACCGGGCAGTGTGAAGAAAGCAGAGGCAGGAGTAGTATCTTCCGGTAGCGACAGTGCAAAAACATCATATCTTACAAAATATAATGATGAGTATGTTTATGTAGAATATGATGCTGAGTACAATGTAGCAATCGGACAGTCGCTTACATTTACAGCAAGGATTGTAAATGAATATGGTAAGGAACTTACCGATGAGACATTATTAAATTCACTTAAGTATAAGTGGACAAAAACTGATGATAGCAATTACTGGATTGATTACCAAAATAATATTAGCGATTTAGCTGAGGAAACAGCAGATGCTGAAGAAACAACAGCGGCAGATGCTGAGGAGACAACAGCGGCAGATGCTGAGGAGACAACAGCGGCAGAGGAAACAGCGGAAGCTGAGGAAACAGAAACTCCTGAGCCTGAGGAGACAGAAACTCCTAAGCCTGAGGAGACAGAAACTCCTAAGCCGACGGAAAAACCTACACCAACACCGGATAACAGTGTACTTTCTACTGAGAAATCATTTACATATACTCCTACATTAGCAGATTTTAATGGTAGTAGTAGTTTTGAGATTGAGCTTGAGGTTGAACAACCGGGAGAGTCAAATTATTATACCCCAAGTGTTTCAGTACCAATCACTGTAAACAGATATACCCCATATAGTACTTCTTCAGGTTATATAAATGGTTCTACATATGATTCGTCCTATACGTTGTATGTGAAGGCCGGACAGACAAAGGCTTTGTATGCGCCTGTTGATGCTGAAACAGGTTATGCACTTTCTTATGTATGGAAGGATGCTAACGGTAATCAGATACTTGACGCCAATGGCGCTCCTGTAACAACATCCATTTATAATGCTCCTGCGCCGGCTGATTCAAAAACCGTGAAATATACATGTGAAGTTACTGCAAGATATGGTGAAGCTGCAGAAGCTGATGTTCAGACATTTTATTATAAAGTGGCTCTTTATACAAATAACTTTAATGTAAATGCCACAAAGAAGAAATATAGGGTTACACGTGGTGAAAATGTTGCTTTAACAGTCGATACATTCAGCTTTGATACCAATACATTTGCTCTTGCAGACACAGATCCTATAGTTTGGTATAAAGATGATTATGCAGGTGATTCAAGTAAAATAATTGCTGTTTCTGATCATTATGCAATAGATAATAATACCCGTACATTAACAGTAAGTAATATTCAGGGTGAGCAGTTAGGTTATTATACTGTAAGATTTAACTTTAAGAGACTGAATCCTACAGGTGATACAAATGAGAAATTATATGAGGATGTAACCTTCAGACTTGTTGAATATACAGGATTTAAGGCTTTCTCTGATACTGAGAAGGATTATACAGCTAAGGTTGGAGATAAGGTTAATATTTCCGTAGTTGCATCAAATAATGATCCTAATAAGTATCCTATTGTTTATGAATGGTATATAAAGAAAAACAGTAAGATGCAGACAAATGAAACAAATAATGCTACAAAATCCGCAGTTGATAATGATGATTATCCTGTTGCGACAAAAGTTGAATATGTTAAGCTTGAAGAAATATTAAATCTTTCTACATATGCCACAGTTGAATATACGGATGCTGCACATAGTGGTATCAATATCACACCTGTTGCAGATGACTTCTTTACTTATGGTTTTAATGATATTCGTTGTATAGCAAAGGATACATTTAATAATGGTACAACTCAGGAAACTATAAATTCAGCTACTTTTGATTATACAATTGAAAAAGATTTTTCATTTGCTGTTCCTGATAAGAACAGACTTTATGCAACATATGGTCAGCAGGTAACACTTACTGTAAGTGCTCAAAATGTTGCAGGTCTTAATTATCAGTGGGTTAAGTATAATAAATTAAAAGATGATTATGAAGAGATTTTAGGCGCCAACGCTTCGGTTCTTACTGTTGGAATGGCTACATCTTATGACTTTACAACCTACAGATGTATAATTACAGATTCTTCTGATAAGTACTATACAAAGAACATTGACTTTGAAGTTGTTCATGAAGTTACTTATTCAGAAAATATCACACCTACAGAGGTTTACGCTAAATTAGGAGATACTGCTACATTCCAGGTTCGCGGTGTATCTGATAATGCTGCTGATGTATATAACTATCAGTGGTATAAGGGTTATGAAGAATTACCGGGTGAAGTAGCTGATACTCTTACAGTTTCGAATTTAACAAAGGAAAGCTTTGGTAATTACTATTGTGTAGTTAGAAATGTTTCCAAGGGTGTTGTAGCATACTCAGGTAATAGCAATGGTGTAAGTTCTGATGGCAATTCTTATGTTAAGTTTAATCTTATGAGATATGTAGGCGTTACATTATCTGATGATAAGACAAAATATTATGCTAACGCCGGTGAGCAGGTTACATTTAATCCTACTGTATCTAATGTGGATAATTTACCATTAGAGTACGTATGGACTATTTCAAATAATTATGTAAAGATTGATGATGATGATAATGATAATACATCATGGAATGCTGATTATTCTTATATTAATGGAAAATCAATTCTTTCGATTCAAGCTAATCCTGCATTTACAACACCTGCAATGTCTGATTTATATTATGGTACATATTATCTGAATGTTTACTATGAAGGAACAATGGTAGCAAATATTAGTTATGAGGTTGATAAGCCAAATAATTATAGTATTACTGCTAAATATATTACTGCAGAGGAACAGTCTTTGCCGGTAGGTGGAACTGCAACAATGACAGTTGAAGCTACTACAAATTCCGGTAAGCCTGTATATTATCAGTGGTATTACGGTTATATTAATGAAAGTGAAGTTGATAAGGATGGTAAGGTTGATGCTACTGCAATTGCCGGTGCCAATACAAATACATTTACAATTGCCGGACTTAAGAGAATTGATCTCGATAGATATTATTCATGTGTAATCTATGATGGTGAAGCTTATCCTGAGGTATTGTCATTCCATCTTGTAAGAAAAACAGGTCAGGAAGTTGAAAAGAATACACTTGGAAATTATGATACTAAGAGTATTTGTGGTGAATATAATAAGAGCCTGACTCTTGCAGCTAATACAACTGCCGTAGATCCACAATATCCTACAACTTATACATGGTATTATCTTCCAACTAAGGATGCTTCTAAACTTGAAGGTGAAGCACAGCTTATCTATGGTGCCAAGGAGCAAACTTATACAATTGAAAGTCTCAATGAAAATACTATAGGTTTATATTATTGTAAGGTTGAAAATACTTATGATACAGTATATGTACGCTACTTTGTATATGTTAATTCAGGCTTAAAGGTTAAGGTTAAAAAGGACGTTGTTAAAGCTAATATTGGAAAGAAAGCTGTTCTTCAGGCAACTGTTTCAACGGATTCCAAGTTTAAGAAGAATTTAGTAATGCAGTGGTCAAAATATAACACATTAACCCAAGAGTATACTGATATAGCCGGTGCTACAGAAGCTAAATATACAATCGATGCAGTTACAGAGGATTCATATGGAAGTTATAAGCTTTCTGTTACAGATGGTATTATGCAGGTAAGCAGATACATTACACTTTCTAAACCTTTACAATTCGGTATTAAGTCAGTTAAGGCATCCACAGCAGCAACATTACCTGGTTCACGTATAGGACTTACAGCAAATGTAGTTCTTCCTGATGAAGCTTTAAGTATTACAACCAAGTATACCTGGTATGTAGTTGATCCGCTTACAGATGATTATATTAAGCTTGATACTTATAAGCAGAAAGTTACCAAGAAGAAGGTAACCAAGAAGGTTAAGGTTAAAGTTAAGGGTAAAGTTAAATACAAGAAGAAGAAGGTTACTGTTAAGAAGGTTTCCTACAAGAAATTTGATGGTAACTCAAATAAGGTATTTGCATATGTACCTGAGCTTCCTTACGGAGATGATTATTATAATCTTGCATATAAGGTAGTTATGGAAGGTTATACTGCAGATGGTCAGTATGCAGTAATAGATGGACAGACATTAAAGTATGATGAATATGACTACTATTCAAGTGAAGATACTGTATGTACAGGAAAGGATAAATACGTAACAGTTGTTGACCCTGAATATACCAATAATGCAAAGAATCTTCAGTCAGCTCATAACTATGAAGGTGGAACACATACAGTAGTTGGATACAAGGTTGTAAAGGCTAATAAGCTTCAGGTTAAGTTTGATAAGAAGACAAGTGCTAACCTTTATGCTGAAGATGTTATCTATGTAATTAACAGCAAGGGTGTTGCTACTAAGTACTTTGGTAAGCAGCTCAAGAATAAGAAGATTAAGGTTAAGGGTAATAAGTTCGCAATTCTCTTATACTCCAAGATGGAAGACGAGAATGATTATGGATTTAAGGTTACAAGCGTTAAGGGTGCCAATAAGGGACTTGTTACCGAAAAGAGCAGTATGACAATTGCTAAGGGTGATACAGCTCAGATTGTTTACTCATATAAGCTTAAAGAGCAGTGCAGTGGAATCAAGTTTACAACTTCTAAGAAGGCAGTTGCTACAGTTACAAATAAGGGTGTAGTAACGGCTAAGAAGAAGGGTAAGACAGTTATTACTCTTAAGAAGGGTAAGAAGAAAGCTAAGGTTACTATTACCGTTAAATAATTGCCTTGCTTAAAATGATTTATAATACTTATACAGTATTTTGATAAGAGGTGCACCTCCGGTTGGTATGACCGGGGGTGTACTTTTTTTATGTTCATTTTATTTGGCATATTATAAACCGGGGATGTGCTTTTTTACGTTCATTTTTTGTAAATGTACTTTTAAAATCGGACTTAATGTGCTACAATAAAGGATGCTAATGTTGTTCTTTAAAGATTTATACACCTGGTGGATTTAAAGTATCCACTTTAATATTTGGAATTACTTATTTTGGGAGATTATATGCGAAAACTTGCTTTAAGCGATGATATATTGCTTTCCATAGAAAAACCTGCCCGCTATATCGGGAATGAAATTAATATGGTGAAAAAGAACCTTGAAGATATAGATATCAGGTTTTGTATGTGTTTTCCGGATGTGTATGAAATAGGTATGTCACATCTGGGAATCCAGATTTTATATGATATGTTCAATCGAAGGGATGATATATATTGTGAGAGAGTATATTCTCCATGGCCTGATTTGGATAAGATCATGCGTGAGAAGAATATCCCGCTCTTTGCCCTGGAATCACAGGATCCGGTTAAGGATTTTGATTTTCTGGGGATAACACTCCAATATGAAATGTGTTATACGAATATATTGCAAATCCTTGATTTATCGGGAATTCCTTTGATTGCAGCTGACAGGACTGCTGAGGATCCGTTTGTAATCGGAGGTGGACCGTGTTCCTATAATCCTGAACCTATAACAGACTTTTTTGATATGTTTTATATAGGTGACGGTGAGACGGTTTATTATGAGCTTATGGATATTTATAAAGATTCAAGAAGTAAAAATGAGAATAGAATAGAGTTTCTTAAACGTGCAGCTAATGTACCGGGAATTTATGTTCCTATGTTTTATGAGGCTGAATACAATGATGATAATACATTAAAAAGCTTTAAACCTAATACTGACGGGGTTCCTGAAACTATAGTTAAACAGGTGGTTTCAGATCTCACGGATACATTTTATCCGGAAAAACCGATTGTTCCTTTTATGAAGGTTACGCAGGACAGGGTGGTTTTGGAAATTCAGCGTGGTTGTATAAGGGGCTGCAGATTCTGTCAGGCGGGTATGCTTTACAGGCCGACCAGACCGAGGAAGGTTGAAAAGCTTATAGAATATGCTGATAAAATGCTTAAGTCAACAGGTCAGGAGGAGATAACATTAAGTTCGTTAAGCTCCAGTGATTACAATGATCTTAAGGAATTGGTATATTTTCTTATAGATAATTACAGTAAAAAGGGAGTAAATGTTGCGCTTCCTTCGCTTCGAATCGATGCATTTTCGTTGGATGTAATGAGTAAGGTTCAGGATATTAAAAAATCCAGTCTTACATTTGCACCTGAAGCGGGTTCACAGAGAATGAGAAATGTAATAAATAAGGGACTTACCGAGGAAGAGATACTTAATGGTGCATTAGAGGCATTTTTAGGAGGATGGAACAGGGTTAAGCTTTATTTTATGCTCGGACTTCCTTTTGAAGAATATGAAGACATCGAACAAATAGCAGTTCTGGCGGATAAGATTGCAAGGCTTTATTATGATAATATTCCGAAGGAAAAGAGGAATGGCAAGGTTCAGATTGTTGCAAGCAGTTCGATATTCGTGCCTAAGCCATTTACTCCGTTCCAGTGGGCAAGAATGAATTCCAAGGATGAAGCCAGGGACAAGAGGGATTTCTTAAGGTCAAAGGTAAGAGAGCAGCTTAACCAGAAGAGTATTAAATATAATTGTCATGATGCTTTTACTTCGGAGCTTGAAGGTGTACTTGCAAGAGGTGACAGAAGGCTTAACGAGGTAGTGCTTAAGGCATATCAAAAAGGTGCCATTTTTGATGCCTGGGTAGATTTCTTTGATTATGATAAGTGGGATGAGTCCTTTAAGGAATGCGGTATAGATATGAAATTCTACATCGACAGGGAGAGAGCGGAGGATGAGCTTTTCCCTTGGGACTTTATAGATGCCGGTGTTACAAAGCAGTTTCTCCTGGATGAGTACAGAAAATCAAAAGAGATGACTGTTACGCCTAACTGTCGTGAAAAATGCTCCGGATGCGGAATTATGAAATTTAAATGCAAGGATTCCGTATGCTATGAGGCAAGGAGCTGATTGTATTTGTATGTGACTATGTGGATATAGAAATAATTATATATAATGTTTTGCTTATAATTATTGCCTGATTTTAGCTTTGTATTTATGGCTGGATTTTAGTTTTGAATTTATAGCTGGAATTTAGTTTTGGATTTATAGCTGGAGTTTAGTTTTTATTGGTTAATAAAATTGAACAATAAGTATTGTTTATATCTGTTTATATATGAAAGAGGGATTTTGTGAAATTTAGAATTAAATTCATGAAAACCGGTTCCATGAAATTTATCGGTCATTTGGATGTGATGAGATATTTTCAAAAGGTTTTTAGAAGAGCCGGTATAATAGTTAAATTAACAGAAGGATTTTCGCCGCATCCTATTATGTCATTTGCCTCACCGCTTGGTATAGGGCTTACAACAGAAGGCGATTATCTGGATGTGACTCTGACAGATGAGATATTTGAGGAGGATTCTACCGGTATTGCAGAAGGCGGGAGCGATACATTTATATCTGCTACAAAAGAAGGCGGAAGCGTTGAAACCGCATCTGCTTCTGAGGAAGATGTGGTCGGCGAAGAGTCTGTTTCGGAGGAAGGAGGAAGTATCTTTTTATCCCCTGAAGAAGAAAAGGCTCTTACTGACAAAATAAGGGAACGTATGAATCAGGTTTCTCATGATGAAATAAGGGTTTTGGAGGTTGTAAGACTTCCGGAAACCGCTAAAAATTCCATGTCAATACTTGCTTCCTGTGATTATATGGTCTTTTTTAAAGAAGATAAGTTGAATGAAAATTGTGGCTTTGATTTTAAATCCGATTCTTTTGTATCGGATTTAGAAGTAAAGATAAAAGAATATTTAGAGCAACCTTGTATAAATGTTACTAAAAAGACCAAGAAGTCCGAGAAAGTCATTGATATAAAGGATAATATTTATATAATGACAGCATCAAAGGAAAAATTTATTGAGGAAACCGGTGCTAATTATGGTTTTCTCGAAGAAAAGGAAACCCCGGATTTACCGCTCTTTTTTGTAAGACTTACCGCAGGTTCTGTTTTAAATATAAAACCGGAAATTGTAATTGAAAGCTTCCTAAAATTTATGGGGCTTGAATATGAAGAGTTTGATTATCATATTCACAGGCTTGATATGCTTAGGGATCTTAATTTTGTGAAGGGTGAGGTTCATACCTTAAATACTGAAATCAAATGTGATTTGGTTTCGTTGGGAGAACCTGAGAAAGGCTGAAATCAAATGTGATTTGGTTTCGTTGGGAGAACCTGAGAAAGGCTGATATTATACATTAAATAATTTGCTTAATAATCGGGAGTTTTGGGAAACTATTTTCAGATATTTTTATGAAAGGAGAAGACTATGAAATGTCCAAATTGTAATGAGGAAATGAAAAAGGGAGTTGTAATTGTTGATAACGGTGAAATGTCGGATGTAACATTAACCTTAAATTGGTATCCGGATTCCGAACGTAACAAGAAGAATAAAAAGGGTTCTGTGCCTTTGGCTTTAAAGGGTGAGGGGTATTATTGTGATAATTGTATGAAAGTATATGCCACTCATGATATGCATTTTAATTCAATTTTTTAATATTATATCTCAAATCGGGATGTCACATTCTTTTATCCAAAAGTATGTGATGATATTTGAATATTTAGGAGCATTTTAATGATTTACTTAACAGGCGATACGCATGGAGATTTTAGAAGAATTAAAGATTTTTGTGATAGATTTAATACTACAAAGGATGATATTATGATAATACTTGGGGATGCAGGTATTAATTTCTTTGGCGGTATTAAAGATATTAAAACAAAAGAATATATCAGCACGCTTCCTATAACGCTTTTTTGTGTTCATGGAAATCATGAGAGAAGACCTTTTACCATTATGTCTTATATTGAGGAAGAATGGAATGGCGGGATTGTATATATGGAAGATATATATCCTAATATTTTATTTGCAAAAGACGGCGAAATATATGATTTAATGGGACTTAAGACTATGGCTCTCGGCGGTGCCTACAGTATCGATAAGGATATGCGTATAGAACATGGATATGGATGGTGGAGTGATGAGCAACCGTCTCTTGAAATCCGCCAATTTGTTGATAAGCAACTTAAGGATTGTAAATGGGACATTGATGTATTTTTATCGCATACGGTTCCCAGAAAATATGAGCCGACGGAGGTTTATCTAAGAGGAATAGATGAATCAAAGGTGGATAAGTCTACAGAGGTATGGCTTGACAGTATTGAAAATAAAACGCATGAAAGATATTTACATTGGTATGCGGGACATTTTCATATAGATAAGAGTGTTGAAAAATTACAAATTTTATTCAAGAGCTATGAGGGATGGCCGGTTTAAAATTGCAAATTTTTTTTTAAAGCTATGAGGGATGACCGGTTTAAAATTGCAAATAATATTCAAAAACTATATTATTCAAAAACCATAAGGGATGGCCTGTTAAAAAATATTAAATGAATAACAAAGCCTGAAATAATCGATTAATATTATGATTATTTCAGGCTTTTTAAATCTGTTTTATTTAAAGCTACATGATACTCCCAGATATAACCAGGCCGATAATATAGCAAAGGTAATTGAAAGCATATAAATTACATTCTTAAGATTATTTTTTAATGCGGATTTTGAACCGGTAGCATCATCTCCGGACGAAGCTTTTGAGCCGGTAGTAGCTTTTTTTGTTAAGGCGTCGGAATCGGAAGTTTCATTATCGGAAGAAACATTGTTAAAAAATAATCCGATTGATAGGGCGCCCATAATAACTGTCGGTGAAATGTATCTAAAGTTCATACTGCAGGTATAAGGACTGCTTTTAACAAGGGAGTAAAGTGAGATAATCATAGTAAAATAATATGTGATTATCAATATCTTTTCCAAAATCAAATTATCTTTCTGATGTTTTACAACCTTACCGAGTGTATTTATAATCATTGCAACAAAAGCAAATATAGCTATAATAAATGCAACCCAGAAGAGTAAAAAAGCTATTTTATTATAAAAATTATGATTCGGGAAAGTGTATTCCTTAATGCCCTCGCCAAACAAAGAGTTCTTAAGGATTGCGATTAACGGGTTATGCTCATTATAGTTACACCATGTGCCGGCATCATCATAATAACCTCTTTGTTCGTAAACATTTTTAAATTGATAAAGTCCAAAGTCAAAAGCGAATTTTGAAAACTTTTCATTACCGAGATACTGTGTTTGTGCCGGATCCATAGGATATACAAAATTAATCGGCAGCCCCCATTTAATATGGTTTCTGATTTCATACCAAAGAGCTATCGGTATACATATCACACCGAAAATAACAAATTGTTTTATATAATCGATAGGTTTAATGGCTGAATCTTTATTTTTAAAGGATTTTATAAAGAATATAAGGAAAATCAATGCAACGGCCGGTGCAATAGTGCCTGCCGAAAGTTTTCCCATCATTGCAAATCCGATAAAAAGTGCTAATTTTATAATGTTTTTTAAGGTAGGGCTTTCCATCCATTTAAGTGCCGCATAAAAAGCAAGTATAACAAGCATAGCTGTTATGGTATCATTGTTAATATATCCTGCAAATAAAGTAAAAGTAGGATGGAAGCAGATTATAATTAAGGCTGCAAAAAACGCCTTTCCCTTAATCTTAAAATGCTTAAGTATTTTATAAAATGTAATCATTATACATATTGTATAAAATAAGGTTAATGTTTGTAATCCTTCTCTGGCTTGGTCAGAGCTAAAATGAAATACATATTCGTTAAGTCCGATCCAGCAGGCACTGATTATGTGATGAAGAGGAGGATGGGCATATTGCCATACTGTACTTACATCAAAATCAGGAAGTTTATGATTGAATAAAATGAATTCAATATAACCTGCATGTGCGGTTTCCTGACCGAATGCTCCTACATCGTGCTGACGGTTATATATGGATGAACCGAGTACATATATAAATTTTACCAGACCTCCGAGAGAAATGATTAATAATCCTTTAAGTTGAGATGCATATTTATCCGTATATAGCAATAAATAAAATAAAATGCAGACTATAATTCCGCCCCAAAAATGAAAAAACACGGGATAATCATTTTTAAAATACAGATAAGTAAAAAATGTTAAAGCAATAATGGTTACAGGAACTAATGCATATAACACTTTAGATGAAATAATATCTTTTCGTTTTGCCTTTATTTCAATAAAAACCAAAAGAGCGGTTAATACGAAATTGAAAAAATAGATTGAAACGCCCGGTACGTAATTGATTGAGCCCGAAAAGAAGGGATGAATCAGCAGACATGCCAATAATGCATATATATAAGGATGTTTAGCTAAATTTTCAATCAGGCTTTCCGAAAAATTATCATTTAAAACAAAATCAAATATTTTTAAGGAACTATTTTTTTTCATGATATTCCTTCTCCGTATTTACTTCCCAAATGATATCTTTATCATTGGAATCGGTTTTAATAAGCTCAACAGCCTTAATGGCAGTAAGCATAGAGTGGTCCATGTTGTTATAACGGTGCTGACCGTTTCTTCCTACACAATAGAGATTTTCAAAGGAATTAAGATATTCTTTGCAGGTATCAAAATCCTTATAAGTATCAAAATAAGCAGGATATGCCTTTTTAACTTTTTCACGATGAGCTTTCTTAACTGCGCCCTTCTCGATGACTCCGACCTTACGAAGTTCTTTTATTGCAAAGTTGATACAATCTCTGTCACTCATATTCCAGAAAGAATCACCTTCCTTGCAAAAATATTCCAAACCGATCCAAACAGTATCAACAGGCTTTTCAACCATATAAGGAGACCAGTTATTAAAGATTTGGATTCTTCCGAGTTTAACGCTGCTGTCCTGAACGTATATCCAGCAATCAGGAACAATATTTCCGAGGGTTCTCTTGTTTGTTTGATTCTTGATTTTTAATTTATCAACCAAAAGTCCGACAGTGACAAAATCTCTATATGGAAGACCGCTTGCTATATCCAAAACTTTAGCTTTCTTTTCTTCGTCGGAAGCATTGTTATCAACAGGTGTCATACCTTCTACTAAATCCTTTACAGGCATGGAAGAGATGAATATATCGCCTTCGATTTCTTTGGAACCGTCAGGAGTTTCGCAGGTAACGGAAGAAATTTTTCCGTCTTTTATATTAATATTTTTTACGGAATGACCGAAAAGAATGTCTCCGCCAAGCTCTTTTACTTTTTTACCGGTTAATTCCCAAAGCTGACCCGGACCGTATTTTGGATACCAGAATTGCTCGATAAGGGATGTTTCGGCATTATCATTGTTTTTCTTGCCGATAAGTTTGGTAAATATATCTTTTATAATAGCAAGAATCGAAAGACCTTTTACTCTTTGAGCCCCCCATTCCGCGGAGATTTCACTTGGATGACGCCCCCAAAGCTTTTCTGTATATCCTTCAAAAAACATTGAATAAAGAACTTTACCGAAACGGTTAATATAAAAATTCTCAAGATTATCTTCAGGAAGTTTATGGAGACAAGAGTAAAGATAACTGAATCCTGCCTTAAATGTAGTAATAAGACCCATATTTTTAATGGTATTTATATTCATAGAAACAGGATAATCAAAGAATGCATGCTTATAATAGATTCTGGAAACTCTTTCTCTTAAAAGCATTACTTCATCTTCATTTTCGGGATTCGGACCATTAACGGAATAATCTTTTTCATGTCCCAAAACCTTATCATCAATAGCAGGAGCACCCTGGACCGGCATAATATCACTCCACCATTTCATAATGGTATCATCTTTTGAAAAGAAACGGTGACCACCGATATCCATACGATTTCCCTTTACATTTACGGTTCTTGAAATTCCGCCTAAGGTATTGCTTTCTTCAAGCACGGTTACCTTATATTCTTCGGAATTGTCTTTTAATAATTCGTAGGCAGCTGTAAGACCGGCCGGACCGCCGCCAATAATAACAATATTCTTCATAAAATAATCTCCATTTTTCAGTGTAAAATAATATACAGTAATTTTATTAATATAGAGTGTGATTTGTAATATATGATATTACATCCTTCACAACTTATAAATTATAACATAGATACTTAAATCCTTCAATAAAAAAGGTTAGGGTGGATTGAAATATTTTAACTCCGGATTTGAGGGACAATTCAAGTCTGAACCTTTGTATGGATTAGAACAGACAGTACTTTCATATATTGGATTTTGTTTGTAATACCTCTAAAACAGCAGCCTGAATCTGGCGGAAAAGACTTGTCTGTCTGTCGGTCTATAAAAGCACATAAGACATTTAAAAATGCTTTACATCAATGATAAAAACAGTTATTATATCCTTTAGGGTTTTAATTCCCTCATAAAAACAATATTAGTAATAAGTAGGAGAAATGTTATGAAGGACATAATTAATGAGATTGAAACAGTGATTATATCTGCGTTTGAGATGGCCGGCTATGATAAAAAGTATGCAAAGGTTAAATATTCGGACAGACCTGATCTCTGCCAATATCAATGTAACGGCGCATTATCGGCTGCAAAGGAGTATCATAAGGCTCCGTTTATGATTGCGGATGATGTTTGTGCTTATTTAAAGGATAAAGATATATTTAAAGAGGTATCTGTTGTAAAGCCTGGATTTATTAATATTTCCGTATCCGAGAAGGTGCTTTCGGATTATGCCGGTGAGATGGCAGCTGATGAATTTCTTGGAGTATCAAAGGCAAAGACCCCGGATACAATTGTTATAGATTATGGTGGAGCAAATGTAGTGAAACCCCTTCACGTCGGACATTTACGTTCTGCAATAATCGGAGAGAGCGTTAAGAGAATACTTAAGACCATAGGGCATAATTGCATAGGTGATGCACACCTTGGTGACTGGGGACTTCAGATTGGTCTAATTATTACGGAATTAAAGAAGAGAAATCCTGATCTGGTTTATTTTGATGAAAACTATGAGGGAGATTATCCTAAGGAAGCTCCGTTTACAATGAGTGATTTGGAGGAGATTTATCCTTATGCAAATGCTTATTCCAAGGAGCACGAGGATTATAAACTCGAGGCACAGGGTGCAACGGCGATGCTTCAGGCCGGAAGACGCGGATATATCGCACTTTGGGAGCATATATTGAATATTTCTGTTGTGGATTTAAAGAGAATATACGGAAAGTTAAATGTTAATTTTGACCTTTGGAAAAAAGAGTCTGATGCACAGGAATACATTCCTGATATGGTTCAGGAAATGAAGGATGGCGGATATGCTCATATAGATCAGGGTGCATTGGTTGTAGATGTAAGCAGGGAGGATGATAAGCAGACCATCCCGCCATGTATGATTCTTAAGTCAAACGGAGCAACCCTTTACAATACCACAGACCTTGCAACAATAGTTGAAAGAAGAAAG
>JAILOA010000459.1 GCA_024691065.1 Lachnospiraceae bacterium
CATGCGTTTTGGCACTTTGACTTACTGTAAATTCCTTTGGATTGCTTCCCATAACATATTTATAAAATTCATCAGGTAAATGCGGCTGATGGTCGCCAAACATCACTATAACCGTCGGTTCATCCTGCTTCTCAAAATAACTTACCAAATCCTTAAGTGCCTTATCGGAAGCCCTGATACCTGCCAGAAACTCTTCTGCCTGAGGTGAATTCGGAACAGTTGTAATTTTTAACTTATCATCCACATCATAATCATTGATTAATGTATAAGGATTATGATTTTGCATCGTTACATTGAACAAAAGTAAAGGTTCTCCCTCTTCTTTTTCTTCATAAAGCTTCTTAATAAAATCAAAATCAGCCTGATCAGTAATATATCTGCCTCTTTTCTTTTCAGCACCTTCAAATGAATTCTCATCATAAAATACATCAAATCCTAGGAGCGGATAAACACGATTCCTGTTGTAACCGGAAGCCTTATAAGGATGGATTGCATAAGCTTCCTTGTAATCACCGGCCTCCTTAATATTTGTAATCAAATCAGGCGCATAATCCTTTATATATTGCAAATACGGGTTACCCTTAATATAAGCCTTTGACATTCCCGACAAAAATTCAAATTCGGAAATAGAAGTATATCCTCCATAAACCGATGACTGGAGATATCCCTTTACACAATTATCTTCCAGGGAATCATAAAATTCCATATAATCCTTATCTGTTCTAAAACTTCCCAAAGCCTTTAAATCGGAATAGGCTTCATTCATAATTAAAATTACATTTGGCGCTTGCCCGTCAGAAGGCGCAAATAAAGCAGTACTTTCATCCGATTTATATTCGTTTAAAATTTTATCTGCCGTTGCCGCGGAATATCCTGCCGGTTCTTTCAATGTAGCGCTTCCAACATTGGTCACGGCATACAAAAAATAACCATATTGGTCCATAGCAATTCTATGATCCCATGAAAGAGCGCTTACATCTGAAAAGAAAATTTCATTAAATAAATTAAATATAACGAATCCTGCAACAATAACAATGCAGCCCATCGAAGGTAACAGTCCGCGTAAACTGATATATTTATGCTTTTCTTCTTTGTAAAATAATGTAACTAAAACGCATACAATTATAATCGAAACACCGGCAATAAAGTATTTATCGACACTGTAGCTGTAGGCACCCGCAACATTTCCCGCTGTTTTTATGGAAAAAAAGTCCATCATAACTATTCCATATCCCCTGAACTGGAGCAAAAAATAGTTTGCAATGCCTACAATTAAAACCAATACTTCGGAAATTATTAATCCTATTCTAACATATTGGGTTATTGCTATAACAAAAAGATTTAAAAGCATTAATAATACTATGTTTTTAATCGAGAATTCTAATCCGATATCTATAACGTTTGCAGTCAGAAACATTTCAACGGAAAAATATTCAAAAACAGATACCATCACAAACAATAAAACAGGGGCCAATATTCTAAAAAATAGCAGAACCCCTTTTTTTAATTTACCTGATGACATTTTAATTTCCTTTCAACGCACATCTACCGACGGTAATCCGCCGGTAGATAAACATTTAAATATATTTTAATTCATAATTTTTATAATTACCTTCTTCTTACAAATCAAGTAATTCAGTTAAATCTTGATAATGGAACCTCAAAATTTTTATGATTACCTTATTCTTACGAATCAAGTAATTCAGTTAAATCTTGATAATGGAACCTCAAAATTTTTATGATTACCACATTCCACCGAAGAAGTCATAGAAATCATCATCCGAATAACCACCATTATCTTCAGGTGCTGTAGTTTCTTCCGGAGCGGAATCATTTTTCTTTTCCAATGTAACCTTTGTGGTATTTTCCTTATATTCACCGTTTTCAAGTCTCAAATAAGTAATTGTCACCTTTGTGCCGGCATTATATCCATTTACCGCATCCTTAAGACTCTCAATAGCATCGATTTTGGTATTATTCACCTTAGTAATAATATCACCTACAACAAGTCCGGCCTTATCGGAAGCACCACCCTTATTTACTTCATTTATATATACACCATCAGGAAGATTTAAGCTTTGATCAAGATTTGAAACAGAGATACCTGTAATTCCCAAATATCCTTCATTTCCTTCTTTAACAGCTTCTTTATCCTTCAATTCGTTGATGATAGGATTTGCATCCGAAATAGGAATCGCATAACCAACTCCTTCTACGGAACTACTTGCAATTTTAGCGGAATTTATGCCGATAACCTCACCTCTCATATTAATGAGCGGACCTCCACTGTTTCCGGGATTTATAGCGGCATCAGTTTGCAAAACGGTAATTACATTTTTCTTATTGCCATTATTATCGGTTTCATATATTTCTCTGTCTTTTGCACTGAGATAACCTACAGTTACGCTTTGTCCATAACCGAGGGAATTTCCGATAGCTACAACCTTTTCTCCGACCCTTGCCTGATTAGAATCGCCTAATTTTGCAATGGCAATTTTACTGACTGTATCTTTTTTAAGATCCTTAAGTTTAACAGCTATGACAGCCAGATCAGCTCCGGAATCTTTACCTTTTACCGTAGCCTCATATACCTGTTCATCTATAAATTGAACGGATATGGTTTTTGCACTTTCTACTACGTGATTATTAGTTGCAATTAACA
>JAILOA010000464.1 GCA_024691065.1 Lachnospiraceae bacterium
AAGAAATTTCACATGATAAAGCAGTAAAGAAGTTAAAGAAGAAAATAAAAAAAGAGATGGGATGGTAACACAAAAATATATAGTTGCATTCGCAACTATATATTTTTGTGTGTTTTAAACTACAATGTTTAAAATTAAACCTGTAGTTTTAAACCTGTCGGTTTTAAACTACAGGTTTAATGACATTTATTTTTTTATTTTCTTCTTTAACTTCTTTACTGCTTTATCATGTGAAATTTCTTTTGGATGGCCGTTTCCGCCATATCCGTCCTGCCGCATATAGTTCGGATCTATCTCGTGGTAGCTTACATTTTTATCTCCGGTTTTCTTCATATAAGTCTTAGTTGCATCTTCTACCAGGTCATAAACATTTCCTCCAAAAAATCCTACGGCATTCATAATATGAGAATATGGATTTAAGGCGCGAACCTTCTTTAAGAATTTAATGTAGCCTTTTTTGAACTTCTTTTGTTTTGTTGTATTACTACGGAAATACGTGCTATCATTGGTACCAAGATTAATGACTACCAGGTCGTACTGCTCATCAAAGCCCCATTTTATGTCGTCTATACTTTCTTTATCGATTTTACAGGTGCTATGTCCCATAAGTTTATAAAAATTCGGCATGAGAAGGGTGGTGTCCCTGACATCCGGATCGCCGGTCCATCCGGACCTTATTCCGCAACCGCTGAAGCTTACCAAACTTGCATCTGCATCAAATATCTCTGCCAGCTTATAGGCATAGGTTTTTGTTGCATCCTCCTCGTCAATCTGGAAACCGTACGAATTATTACCTTCTATTCCATAACCGCAGGTAATGGAATCGCCTATAAATTCAATACTATGTTTGGCATCTTCCTCCGGGGTGATGGTTTCGCTGTCAGTCCTTATTTCATCGACCTTCACAAGGCCGGCAAGACATTCGGATGCCTTAATAAGTCGAATCGTGTGATCTCCATCTTGCAGGTCTACTTTTATGGTTTGAGAATGTTTATCATCAAGTATAATGTCGTCGTATCTTTTATTATCTGCAAATACAACCACACGTTCCCCAACTGATTCGGTTGATTCATTATCTGCCCCGTGAACCACAAACTCTGCATGTTTGCCTGTAAAATTAAATCCTAGGCCTGTTGCGGAAAGCCCCATTAACAAGGCTTCGCCGTCATAATTGGTCCTTCCGTAGAATTTTACATTCTCTCCGCTGGGTTCAAATGAAGTATATGTTACTTTTGCGGCTTTTTCGGTTTTATCCTGCTGACACCCCGGATTTATTAATAATATACTTATCAAAATCGGAATAATTATCTTTGTTTTTTTCATTTCAATGTCCTCACTAAATATCTAAATTTTCAAGTTTCTTTTGAACCTTTTTTCTTTGACTCATTTTTCCATAGGTGACTTTACACTATCAATATCAACATTTTCAAGTTTCTTTTAAACCTTTTTCCTTTAGCTTTATTTTCTCATAGTGGACTTTTCACTATCATATAAATGTATTGTTTTTTTCATACTAACCTTCATTCTATGATTCACTTTTGTAAACTTTTGCCTATTTTTCAACTCAATACATTTCTTTGATATACTTTTTATTTAATTATTATAAGTTAAAACAAATGCCAACGTCAATTGTAAATATGTTGGATATTATTCATCGGTTTTCGGATAATATTTTGAAAACATCTGTTAAAACGTGTTGTAAGTAAATTAAATTTTATAATAAAGCATAAAATCTTCATTTTTAATTTTTGTTTCAATGGTTCCTTTTTGATTGATTTTATATTATAATTGTACTATCGTGCGACGTAAAATGTGGGATTTTTCTGTTGCATATTAATTATGGGGGTTAGGTAAATATTATGAATAAGATTAAACTTTTAAAACTATATTTTTTATTAATTATTTCTCTTGTATGCTCGTTGTTTATGGATAATTCGGGGAGTTCTGCATCAAAGTCGGTATCCTCGGATTATGTTTCTGTATCTTCATCGAATAAAGATATTTTGGATTTAAATACTTCGAATTCAGCTACATTTGCTAATTATATTTTATATTTGAATAAACAAAAAAAGGATAATGATTCTAACAATGTTGATTTATCCGATCCGGCGTCTGCTTCTTCAGTGAGCGAAATTGATTCGGATTCCGATAATAAGGATTCTGATAAATCTAAGGATGATAAATCTAAGGATGATAAATCTTCGGACAATCAGGATTCTTCGAATGAATATACCGTTGATGAAAAAGTGCCGAAGGGGAAAATTAAGGTTAAGAAACTTCCGAAATATTTATTTGAAAAAGAAAAATTTAAACTGAAGGTTAAGCTTAAAGTGGACGGTAAAAAGGTGAAGACCAAATTTAAGTTTAAATCTTCGAAGAAAAAGGTCATTACCGTAAGTAAAAAGGGGAAGCTTAAGGCTCATAAGGACGGTAAGGCAAAGATTACTATTAAATCAAAAACCGGCGCAAAATTCAAGTTCAAGGTGAAGGTTAAAGATACGGGTAAGCTCGTTGCGCTTACATTTGATGATGGGCCTGGTGCTGAAACACCGCGTCTTTTGGAGGCTATGAAGAAACTGGATTACCACGGTACATTTTTTGTGGTTGGAAAATATGCCACAAATGCCAAGGACCTGATGAAAAAAATGCTTAAAAACGGAAATGAAATCGGGATACATTCCTGGAATCACGATTCCTACGCATATATGGCACAGTCTTCGGTGGAAGCTGATATCAAGAAAATGAAAGAGATGATAAAGGATAAGACCGGATACAAGCCATTTCTTGTGCGCCCGCCTTACGGAGCGAAGAATGATGCTACTATTGCGGCCATCAAGAATAAAAATTGTGCCTGTGTTATGTGGAATACAAATATCGAGGATTACTTGACTACCAGTGCTTCGGTTGTTGAAAACAATATAATGTCGCGTGTTCATCCGGGTGCAATTTTGGTTATTCATGATTCACATAAATGGTCCGTTGACGGAGTTATCGCTGCTATGAAACGCCTTAAAGATAAGGGTTACGAGCTTTGTAGTATTTCGGAATTTACGAAAGTAAAGAAGCTTAGCACCGCTCCGGGCCAGATAATTTCAGGGACTGCGAATTGATTTTACTATAACATAAAAAATGCTATCGAATGTACAGATCTCCAATCGTTAAATTTTAGATTCAACTTTTTGGAATCGGTGCAAGGTGATAGCATTTTTTTATTTTTTTATAAATGGTTTGAGTTAAACTTACTCTTTCCATATAAATGTTTTTTTACTGGAAGTTTTTCTTCTAATTGTATACTTGAATATAATCTAATTAATTATTGCTCCTCCCACAAAAATATCTTTTGGCTTGGAAGTTTTTCTTCTAATTTTGATACTACAAATTGTTCCATTTCATTCATAATAGCTGAAGGATAGTGATAGTAACCTGATTCAAGCTCAAATGGGAATTGTACTACTTCGGAATCCGGGAGTTTCTTTCGGATTTGTTTTAAATAATCCTTTGAAATTCTAAATGAACCGACCGAAACATCCTTTAATTTGCAGACATCAATTTCTTCAAAAAGAAGATTAATTAAATCCGAATATTCTTTCTTCCAATTATTTTGATAAATGATAGGATCTATACATATTCTTACCTTGAAGCCTTTTTGAATTGCTTCTTTTATGGATATAATTCTCTCTTTCAGGCTTGAAGTCTTATGTTCAAATTTATTCGTAATCTTCTCCGGCGAAATTGTAAAAGCGAAGATTACATTTTCATCGGGTTCTAAATAGTTCCAGATGTCGGTTCTGCCGCACTTTGTACGGATTTCTATTGTGAGATGGTTGTGGGACTTTAAGTCCTTCGAAAGTGTCACAGTTTCTTCGGTTTTTATTAATTCCTCACTTGTTGACTCTTCTGATATGATTTTTGAGGTATTCCCGGCATAAGTATCTGAATCCTTGATTTTTACGATTTCCTCCATACCTTCCGTGATACTATCTTCTTCCAACCCGAAGCTATTTGCGCTTCCCTTGTTTGCCTGCCTCACAAAATCTGTCCACTTTCTCACAAAACCTGTGATTCCATCCAGGGCCAGTAAATCCGAATCGTATGAAATGCTTATGTATGCATCGTGTTCTTTTAGCACATTCTCTATTTCCCTGAATGTATCCTCGAGGTTTACAAAAATTACTATATTTGCGGAATCATACATTCCTTTAAGATAACAGTATTCGCAGTCGTACAGGCAATTCATAATATTGGAAGTGTAATAAAAATGCTCGTTCCCGAAGCTCTGACAAACCGGTGCCCCTTTATAAAGGTGATTGTCTTGCTTTTCAGCCAAAATCAGATTTTTGTTTGTAGCCTGTCTTCGGTAATCCTGATGGTTCCTGCAAAATATATCCTTATAATGATCGATTATTACAACCTCGGAATTTTTGAATTTTGACAAAATTTGTTTTGTGTTTTCGTTATTTATAATGTTTTTTTCGACGTAAATGTGGGTGAATGGTTTACCTGCGGCAAACCTGGTTTTATTGTAATTATTATCCTCTTTAGACTTGTTTTGTCCTTCATCAGATTCATTTGTCCTTATAGTATCAGTTGTTGCGGCTGAATTATTTCCCTGTAAATTTGCAGTTTTATCGATTTCTTTTCCATATATAATTTGTTCGTAAAAAATCGAAAGTGCTTTTTTCCCGTCACGTCTGGTTTCGCAGGGATATTTTTTTTCTTTTTTCATATTCTCCAAAATTCCAACTGCATCAATATCCGCCGCCTCACAATACTGCAAAAGCTGATTTAATTGGTGCTTCATGGTTTCGGAACATTTAAAATTCTCAAATAAATCTTCGAATTCAAGCTTACCCTCATTCTGGAATTTTTCTGATTCCTTTTCCGGAGAATTCTGAAGTTCTTCGGATTTCGCCCCGGGAGAATTCGTATTTCCGGGGGATTTATACCCACAAAAATTCTGATTTTTGAGGATGTTCATTTCTAAGGAATTCTGAAATCTTATATTTTTAATTTCCTCAATTATCCGGTACAAATATGCTTTCATTTCGTTGAAATTCTTTTCTAAAGCAGATATTATTTCATCTTTTGTGAAAGTTTTATTTTCACCGGTGTCCGAAACAACCTTTATAAAATGCATATTTCCGGGGGTGAAGAATTTTGAACCTGCCTGGTAAACCGCCGCCGCTTCCATATCATGGAGGACAAGGTATTCAATATCCGTGTTACCCATTTCTGCGTTTTTTTCACGGTTCGGATTTGCTTCTGAATTTTTGGTTTTTCCACAGTTCGGATTTGCTTCTGAATTTTTGGTTTTTCCACGGTTCGGTTTTGCTTCTGATTCTGCGATTTTTTTATTGTTAAAATTTGCCTCTGCTACCGCGTTTCGTTCACGGTTCGGATTTTCATTTGTAAAAATTTTCGAAGATGTATGTACTGTCGCCTCTGCAAGCCTTATACCACCGGACGGCGCTACATTTTCGATATCAGGATAAAAGGTGAACCCGGAGTCCGAATTCACCAATTTATTTATGAGATAAACGTCACCGATATTAATTTTATTAGATGGGTTTTCGGCGCCCGCACATCCGTAATTTACAAGGACATCCTGCTCTGTGACCCTGTAAAATGCGCACGTCGCACCTACAGCTGTTGCTGCCGCCACCGGCCCAACACCCGTTGTTATCAGGCGTATATTTAGGCTATTATATCTAAATTTGTTTGAATTATTTGATTCATTTTGGGCCTGATTTGTTCCATTATAGTTTGGATTATTTGATTCATTTTGGGTCAGATTTGTTCCATTATAGTTTGGATTATTTGATTCATTTTGAGTCTGATTTGTTCCATTATAGTTTGGATTATTTGATTCATTTTGGGCCTGATTTAATCTATGAGTATTTAAATCCGGTGTATTTTCATAAACTGTGAATCCAAAATTATCTTTGGATTTCTTCAGCCCATATTCTCTTATCAACTGCCTGGCTTCGATTTCCAGGGCTGTAAATATATATATTCCGGTTTTCACTTTGTAAAAATTCCCTTATTTTTCTCCCAAATATTTCTTTACTTTTTCAAGATTTTCAGCGCCTACCACCCTGCCACTCATATATGCATCGAGAACCAATGCAGGGTCGTGAGTAATTCTACCTATTGCTAATTTTTCCTTCGGTTGAATAACCAGACACTCGCCGGTTTTTTCCTTTTCTTTTATGTATTCCAGGCTTCTGTTATATCTTATATGTCTAATTTTTGAAGCCTTGATAAGATTTGGATATTCCTTATATTTCTTGTCAATTATAGGTTCTAATTTGTTGGATTTTTTTTCGTAATCCGCCGGCTGTGTAAGTATTACGACATTCTTATCATAGCCCTTATGTATAAAGAACTTTAACGGTATGGAGTCAGTTACGCCGCCATCGAGAAACTTTCTTCCCTGTATTTCAACTATTTTAGCCGCAATCGGCATGGCTGCCGATGCATTTAACCACTTCATATTTTCCCCTTCGATACTATCAAGCCTTTTATATACCGGGGTTCCTTTTTCAATATCTGTTGCGACTATATAGAATTCCATCGGATTTCTTTTGTATTCCTCATAGTCAAATGGGTCATATTCATTTGGGATTTTATCATAAGCGAAATTTACATTAAACAAATCGCCGGTTTTAAACATTGAGCGAAAACTCATATAATCCGGCTCATCACAGAATGCGAGATTATATCTTGCTACTCTTCCGGGCTGATTTGATTTGTAATTGCAACCAAAGCAGGCTCCCGCAGAAACGCCGACTCCTCCGTCAAATTTAATATTGTTCTCCATTAAGACGTCTATTACGCCGGCTGTGAATACCCCGCGCATAGCGCCACCTTCCATTACTAAACCTTTCATAAATAAAATCCTTTCTGTTGTTGTAGGCAGAAACCCACTGCCCTTGGGCGGTGGGAGGAGCCTTGTAAATAAAGAACATGTATGCTATAATATACTCAGCAACAAGTTCTAAGAGAAAACCGTTAAGTGTGTTGCTCACTAAAGGCACTCTTTTGTACATTGGCAAGTATATATGAGGTTGTAGCACATAAGTCTTGGTGTTATGTAAAATA